>JAAZYJ010000158.1 GCA_014239715.1 Flavobacteriales bacterium | reverse complement strand
TGGACTGGAGAGAACCGAACGTAATTAGAATGGCACCTGTTCCTCTCTACAACAGTTTTATGGATGTTTACGAATTCGGACAGATCTTGAAAAAGGCACTTTAATGGTTAATGCTGCAGAGGATAGTGTGAAGGGGTTGATTCAAGAAGGTGTTACCTGGGTAGATTCAGCGTATCAGCTGGATCCGACAATAGCTATAGATACTGTCTCCTTCAGGGATACCATGAATTCGATTAATGCTGGTGCTGATATTGTCGACCTGGAAACACTTGAAGGAATGGCGGCGATGAACCTGATGTTAAAGGTCATGCTTATCCTTGTAGCAGGAATAATTATTTGGAGAGTGATTATTATAATGAACAAAAAGAATTCCAAACCGAAGGGAGGCAAATATTTTCAAAGAAAGTACAGCGATAAATGGAAAAACAGGTAATAATAGTAGGTGCAGGACTAGTAGGCTCTTTATGGGCTTTGTACATGTCAAAAAAAGGTTGTCAGGTTACTATATATGAGCGTAGATCTGACATAAGGAAGGCAGAAATCACAGCTGGAAAATCGATCAACCTCGCGTTGTCAGATCGGGGGTGGAAAGCGCTGGAAGCAGTCGGCATAGCCGAGGAGATCAAGAGAGATTTGGCGATTCCTATGACGGGTCGGATCATGCATGATGTGGATGGCAAATTAACCTATCAGGCATATGGGAAAAAAGGACAAGCGATCTATTCTGTATCTCGAGGTGGTATGAATAGTAAAATGATGGACCTTGCTGAAGCTTCCGGCAATGTTAAGATCATTTACAACCATGTTTGTCAAGGGGTAGATTTTGAAAAGAACGAAGCGACATTTTACAATGCTGAAACCGGTGATGAAGTAACGGCTGTTGCTGATGCGATCTTTGCTTGCGATGGCGCGTTTTCTGCTGTGAGGTACGAATCAATGCAAAAGCAACCCAGATTCAATTACGAACAGCGTTTCATCGAAGATGGGTATAAAGAGCTCTTATTGCCTGCGAATGAGGATGGCAGCTACAAATTAGAAAAGAACGCACTGCACATATGGCCGAGAGGTCGATTTATGCTAATTGCTTTGCCAAATGAAGATGGATCTTTCACGTGTACACTCTTTATGCCTTTTAAGCAGGGTAATTATTCCTTTGAAAACATGAAAACTGACGAGCAGGTCATAGCATTTTTCAAAGAAGTTTTCCCTGATTTTTATGAGCTTATGCCGGATCTCATTCAGAATTGGAATATGCACCCCCTTTCGGCCTTGGCGATAATAAGATGCTTTCCATGGAGCTATAACAAGACGGTTTTAATGGGGGACGCAGCTCACGCAACAGTCCCGTTTTATGGACAGGGAATGAACTCCGGTTTTGAAGATTGCTTTGTCATGAACGAAATAGTGGAAAAACACGGCGAAAATTGGGAGTTAGTTTTTGAGAAATTTCAAAGGTCTCGAAAGCCCGATGGCGATGCGATCCAGGATCTTTCCATTCACAACTATCACGTAATGCGTGACTTTGTTGGGGATCCTAAATTTCTTCTGCAGAAGAAGATCGAGGCTAAACTCTCGGAAAAATATCCGGATAAATGGATGCCCCTGTATTCACAGGTTACGTTTAGCTCAATACCCTATAAGACAGCCTGGGAGGTGGGGCAAAGGCAGGAGGCAATTATGAAAGAGATCATGCAACTGCCCAATATTGAGGAAATTTGGGATAGGGATGAGGTAGAACAAAAAATAATGACGAGATTAGGGTAACCTTGAATTTTTAACTTCGTAGTGACACTATGCGAGTACTTTTCTCCATCTTCTTGACATTTTTAACTTTCACTACTTCTGCCCAACTGGGAATGGGCGGGATGAATAATCGAAAACACCTACCACTTGTTGATTTTGGAGGTCGATATAAAATGTCGGGGTGGATGATCGAGCCCGGGTTGACCTGGAACAGCTGCAGACTTTTTAATCCTGAAGAACAATACGATGACGAAACGATCAAAATTAATACGGGAGGAAAGCTGGGCGCCTATTTCGGTATCGGCAGGTACAATATATTCTACAAAGGAGGCAACGTGTTCAATTATATGGACTATAGTCTGGCCTACAAAATGTTGCGGGGAAAAGAAAAGATAACAGGAGCCATTGAAGCAAAAGGCAAGTACAGCCATAATTATTTGCTTGGAAATTTCAACATCAATAATGTGATCCAGATTGCAGATAAAATGTTCATTCAAAATAGTTTGGGAGTGAACCTCGATTGGAGATTTATAACAAGGCAAGAACATCTAACAAGGCAAGAACATCAAGGTCCAAACGCATCTGTTATGCCTTCAAATGTTGTTGCGAACATCCATTACAAATTAGGAGTCGGATTTAAGTTGAATGATAGGATTTTTGTGATTCCAACAATCGAAACGCCAATACTTAATCTCTATAATTTTGAGAAGTTTAAATCCACCTGGGGCATATTCAGCAGCCGTTACAGACCGGTAATATTCACAGTACGCATAGCATGGCTCAGACCCATAGGAAAAGGAGATTGTCCTCCCGTTTACGCGAATCCTGATGACAAAAAGGCACAGGAAAATTACCAGATGAGGTAGTTTGTACCTGTCAAGCAAGTATTGCTCTTCTTGGACAGGTAAAAAATTATCGAATAGCTTTCCAATTATTGTTCCTGTATAAATATTGACTTTCAGTCAGCGATGTGTATATTCGCTGCTCTCAAACATAACTATGATGAAAAAATTTACAATTCTATTATTAGCTTTTGC
>JAAZYJ010000196.1 GCA_014239715.1 Flavobacteriales bacterium | reverse complement strand
GGAGTATGAATACACATCAACTATACCACCTCTTATCGAAAATTGCCCCGGTTCATAGACAAAATCTACATGATCAAACTCGTATTCGATCAATAGTTCATTGATAAAATCGACTGAGTACTTTCCGGCAACCTCAATATCCAGCGTGTTTTTCTCCAGATGTCTCTTAGACACAACTTTCTCCACAATTGCTTCCGGATACGTTACCACAAGGGTGTTCTTCCTTCGTTTCTGAATTACGCTAAGCACTTCCGCCCTGAGCATAATATTAGCATTGTCAACCTCTTCGATCTGATACGGTCTTCTGTAGGATCCGGGGTAGAACAAGATCGTTGTTCCCTTTTCTCCTTTGTGCAGGTTCTCGAGATTGTTGAAAAAATAAGCAGCCTCCTCTTTATCGGGGAGAATAAAAAGATAATTACCCGGCTTGTTGGTAAAGACCGATGAAGCTACAATTGAAGCCGAAGAACCTGCCATCCCTGACAGCTGAATTTTTACATCAGCTTCATTCAGCATGTCGCATAGCTCTAGCGCTTTTGAAGAAGACGCATAAATTGATTTGAATTCTTCAAGCGTCATGCCTTCTAGTCCAACAGGTAGGATTCTGCTTTTTCAACCATTTCTTTAGAACCGACAAAATAAGGAACACGTTGGTGTAGCTCTTCCGGTATAATGTCCATGATCCTCTCTCTGCCCGTAGATGCTTTACCTCCTGCTTGCTCGGCAAGAAATGCCAACGGGTTGCATTCGTAAAGCAATCGCAATTTACCATTAGGTGCCGATTCCGTAGCCGGATAAATGTATATTCCACCTTTCAGCAGGTTACGATGAAAATCTGCTACCAGAGAGCCAATATAACGTGCAGAATAAGGCTTACCTTTGTCATTCTCATTACTGCGACAGTATTCAATGTAGTCCTTTACCCCTTTTTCACATTGTCCGATATTTCCTTCATTCATAGCATAGGTGCTACCCGTGCTTGGGGATCTCATATCCGGATGCGACAAGAAAAATACACCTATCCCCGGGTCGTATGTAAACCCATTGACTCCTTTACCGGTAGTGTAAACCAGCATGGTCGAAGAACCATAGATGATGTATCCTGCTGCTACCTGATCTCTTCCCGGCTGAAGGAAATCTTCCTGGCTAACCGGTGTGCCGACAGGCGTTATTCGTCTGTAAACGGAAAAAATAGTGCCAACAGAAACATTGACATCAATGTTGGAGGATCCGTCTAGCGGATCGATCATGATGATGTATTTGGCATCTTTGTTCTCATCAACGGGAACAAAATCATCGTTTTCTTCCGAGGCAATTCCGCAAACCAGCCCTCTTACCCGCAAGGATTTAATGAACTGATCATCGGCATAAACATCCAGTTTTTGTTGTTGCTCCCCCTGAATGTTCTCCGAACCTGCAGCACCTATAATGTTGCGTGCCAGTCCGGCTTTATTGATCTGCTGACTAACGATCTTTCCGGCGAGCCGGATCGAGCTAAGGATACTGCTCAGATCTCCGGAAGATCCTGGAAAGTGTTTTTGTTCATCCAGAATGAACTCGCCCAGTGTAGTGAAATTCATTTCAATTGGTTTGGACGGTAAAGGTCGTAAAAACAATTAAATTGGGAAGAAGGATAGACAACATGTTTGCACAATGACTGCCTATCTCCTCCCAATTAACTATCGAAATATTTATTTTTAATTCATCAGCTTAAGGTCAATTCAAGAACTGATTATTGCTCCGTAAACGATTCTCACTTTGATCCATACGCGCTGAAAAACACATCGGCATGTTTTAGAGATGTGAAATTACAACGGTAGCCATTTGTTTTCCTATGTATGCTTTAACCACATAAATTCCAGCGTTTTCATTGGTTAAATCAATTGAAAAAGTTTGCCCATTGTATTTTGCAACAATGATCTGGCCCATATGGTTATATACCTCTAGTTTATTTATGGTTTGCTGTTCTTCACTTCTGATGTTGACAATCCCCGTTGATGGATTCGGATAGGCTCGGATCGTGGACATTGAGCTTTCAGGTTCGTTTTGAATGCTACTAATAGAAAGAGATTTGCAGTCTGCTATACCGTCACATGGCCCGAGTACATTACTCGGATGACTGGCCATAAGACTCTCGACTGCATTTTCAGAAACACACGTTCGTCTTCCTCTTTTACACATTAATATCTTATCATTTTTTGGAAACAATGGGCCCGCCGGAGGACACAATACGTTGTAAGCCGTTATTTCAACATCATCACTCACAGAACAGCCGTCTTCATCCGTGTAAGTTAACGTATAGGTTGTCGTAGTATAATCACCTGTAGGTACCATGGATGCATCAGCTAAAAATGACACTGAGTTTCCTGTCCCTATAACATTTCCGTATTGGTCAGTCCAGGTGCTGGTAGTGATCCCGTTTCCGCCGGAAGTTATTCCATTTAGCTCAACAGTAGCATAATCATCCGTATATCCCCAATATACCGTTTGACAAGGGCCGGCATAAACGCTTTGTAGTGGATCACAATTACAAAGACCTGTATTTGTTGGGCTATTGAATGCCATGGTGACAGCAGCTCCTGCATCCAATCTTCCCTCACCGATCAAACCTGCGTAACTTGGATTTAGCGCATCAATATCCACCGACGATAATTTTAAAATGTCTTCTATTTCCTGATTCTCTAGACAGGGGTTAGCGCAAAGCATCAAACCAACTGTTCCGGTAACAAAAGGTGCAGCAAAAGAAGTTCCATCGCTTGTTAAATACCACCCCGGTGCAGCAGTTATTGGCACATCATAGCCCGGTGCACTTAAATCCACTGTAGCATTATGCTGATGTGTTGTGTTTGGATCACCTATGATTTTTTCATGATTATCATAGGGTCCAACACTGGTCACTGAAAAAACATTGTCGTACGCAGAAGGATAAACCAAAGTCTCAGGGCCGCTACAAGTAGATCCATTGCCAGCCGCGGCAACGATGAATGTACCGTTGTTGTACACCTCATCCATTGCTTCTTGTTGATAGATGTTATAATCACATCCTGAAGTCCAGCTTAGATTTACAACCCTTGCTCCTGCGTAACTTGCATCGAGCACCTCATTGTAATTCATTCTGTAGAGTGCCATGGTTAGGTCGTAACCAATGCTACTGATCCCGATTCCATTATTGGTATTGGCACCCACAATTGTCGCAACAGCTGTTCCATGTCCCTGAGGCCCTGTATTTGTCGCGTCATAATTGGTTATCTTACCTACTAACTCTTCATGACCCACCCAATAATTCTGATCTGAAATCGCAACCCCCACATTACAATCCCCATGTGTTATGTCCCACGCTTGCTCCGCATTAATGAGGTCCAATGTATACATCGGATCGTATGTAATATTGTAATCATCAGGTAATAGAAGTGGTTCATATTTCGGGCCGTATTCAATCCCTTCAATTCCGGAAACAGGAACCAGGGAAGTATAAAGATCAGCTTCATTGCAATTACAGCTGAATTCATATACTTTTTGGAGATCAGGATTTTTAGAGCTGGGTAAAATTTGATTTACCGTCAGATTCATTAGCTTATCTACGTCTTGATATGCATTTGAATTTAATAGATCTTCTAAATTAGCAACACTTCCCCAAACGTTTGAATTTTGAGAAAGGGCAAAATTTGTGGTTGCTACCAGAGCAACTATCAATATGATGTATTTTCTAATTGAATTTTTCATGATGCAAAAGTTTAGTTAATTGGTTTGTCTTTGTGGCATTGTTTATCGACATAATTGGGAAGAAGGATAGACAACATGTTTGCACAATGACTGCCTATCTCCTCCCAATTAACTCCCTTTATGATCTTCTAGGGCCTGATTATTAAATGCTTTGTTGCATCTCCATCAATCCCCGGGTCATTACTTGAAAAATGAATTATTGCATGCACCGGTTTATTCGAATTATTGTTGATCGTACACTGAACCGGTGTTCCGTGACTCAGGCTACCTGATGTCAACACATTACCCGTTTTCGAATCAACCACCGAATAAGTATACGGGTAATCGTTTTCTACTTCTGCTTCAATTGTGAAAGCGACACCGCTGTTGATCGGATTAGGGTAAACGGAAAAATCCTGTTGATTCAATGTTCTATCCTCCGGAACAGACAATAACATAAATTCTTTGTCGTAAGATTTAAGAATCGGAATGTAAACACCGTTGGACAATTTGACACCAATGTTGTACAATCCGCTAGGAAATACATGGTTGTTTATTGCTGAGCGATTTGGCTTTTTTCGAACAATTTTATCTTTAAGTGCAAAGGTAATTGGTTCTGCAGGTTCTTCTCCATACACATCCAACGGGTGCACGATTATATCCTCTATTTCCACACATGGGTTGCCGCCACCGGGAGAATAATAATACCCTTCCGGACATGGACCTCCGTTGCCAGGGGTAGCCGTGTTGTCCCAACAGTCCCAAAGGTCTTGCAGTGTGTAATCACTATCCCCAAAAGACAAATCCCATATGCAGTCAATAAATCCGCCGTATGCACTCACCGCAGGAGTAATTACGTCTCCTCCCCCAGTTGGTTCGTTGGATGAAATTGCCTGACCTTGACAATTCAACAAAGGTGCCGTTGTTGTTCCGTCATTACTTGAAAATGTTCCGTATGCATTCAATGCCTGTTCTGCACCATAATACGTCAGAAAACACTCTTCACCGCTGGTCAACTCTCCGGTTATTGCTGATACGTTTTTCCATTGTCCACGGTCCTTTTTTACAAAATAATATCCACCATCATCAGGGTCCTGATAATAATCAAACCCATTATCCTGCAGACCTCTTTCGACTATAATTGTTGATAAATGCTGGAACTGTATTCTCTGATAATATGGAATTTGAATTCCTGCTTCATTGTATCCTGTCCAAGCATTTCCAAGCTTTAAGTAATAGTTAGTCAGGTTTTCATCAAGGTGGGAATAGACCAAGATGGAATATGCATACGTTTCAGCATTACATGTTGGTCGATTGCAACCATTCAGATAATGTGTTCCTGGATTATCAGGGTCTGCAGGAGGTGTATGATCTTCTTCAAGAACGACTTTTCCTTCTGCATTCAACCCTTGAATCTTGTATGTATAAGCCGAATTGCTCCAGATCACCTTGGGTAACCACAAGTAATCAAATCCTGGTCGAGAGATAAAATTCTCTGGAATTACTACTCCCGGATCTCCTTTGGTAGCAATAACACTCCATTGTTCAACTCCCGAGGTTTGATGAAACAACACATATCCCTGCGCTTCATACGGAGTTGATTTTACGATACTTGATCGCTGCAATGCTTTATATTCATTTTGAGAGACGGCAAAATTTGCTGCTCCTATTAGTACAACAATCAATATGATGTGTTTTCTAATTGAATTTTTCATGATGTAAAAGTTTAGTTAATTGGTTTGCCTTTGTGGCATTGTTTACTGACAAAATTGAAAGGTTTATCTGTTCCAACAAGTATTTTTATTCACGAATGTGATGTATGAAACAATAATAGTGACGAATGAATTTTATTGATTCGGCCAGATGTGACGAATGGATTTTTGTCTGTGACAAGAGAAAAGCTTAAAACAAGAGCTCTGAAATTGATTTTTGATAGGTGCGTCCGATGGGAATATCTTGATCAAGTACCCGCAAACTTTTCGGCGACTTCGAGGTTATCTTATCAATCCGAACAATGTAAGAACGGTTTACTCTTATGTAGTCCAGCTTATCCGGTGGTATATTTTCAAAATCACCAATTTTCATTCGGGTAACCAATCTATTTTTTGTGGTATGTATTTCGAGATAGTTCCCTGTAGATTTAACGAAACAAACGTCCAACGAATTCACCTTTACGGTAGCACCCTGTACCCGAACCTTAAACTGTTTGGATTTTGGAGTTAACCGATTGAGGAGGACTCTCATCAACTCCCTTACAATATCCCGGTTGTAGGTTAACACCCTGATCCTGAAAAACAAATAAATAACAAAAATTATTGTCACTGCAAGTAAAAAGATGAACCAACCTGACTTGTAAAAAGGTGGGGAAATGGTAAAATCAAGATGCTCCTCATTGTAGCCCCAATCTACTCCACTTGATCTGGCTTGTATGGCCAACCTATACGAGCCTGGAGCTAATGATTTGTATGAAATGGTCCTTCTGAGTGTTCCGGTCCACACATCATCAACACCCAACAGCTTGTATCGATATTCCACCCCGTCAATACCGCCAAAGTAAACGGTGTTGAAATTGACCAATATGTCATTCTGATCGTATTGCAGTTCTGCAAGATTATTTCCATATAGCGGCTGTCCATCGTTTTGAACCGATTTAATGCTCAACCTAAGGTCAATAGGTAACCTACTTGCCTCAAAATTGGGCTTTTCCATATAAAACAGCCCGGATTTTGTGCCGATCCAAACTTTCTCATCTTTGACGTAAACATCGCTGATGTAATTATCCTGTAAGCCGTCCTTCATGTTGTAAGTTCGTATTTGAACGGCACCATTTTTTAACAGAACCAAATTGAGACCATTGTTTGTTGCCACCCAAATTGTCGAATCGTTTTCAAGATGCAGCTCGTGAACCAGATTGCTTGCCAGCCCTTCATTTTTTGAGATCTGCAAAATAGTGTCGCTATTTTTAATCACAAGCCCGCTGCCCATAGTACCAAAAATTGTAGCCGAATTGGCTGACCGAATGCATTCTATTCTGCCTTCAAGTTGTTTTGGAACAAGAATCTTTTCCACCACGCCATTCAAGGTGTCACAAAAGAACAATCCGTCTAATGTACCCACCCAAACACCATTGGGGGCCCAATCGATCGCTCTGGGCCTATTGTTTAAGTCGTAGCTTTTT
>JAAZYJ010000198.1 GCA_014239715.1 Flavobacteriales bacterium | reverse complement strand
CCTTTTTCACTTTAGCCCAAGAAGTTAACCCATCCAATACTGAATTGGTAGGGATTCCCGTTACAGTTGAAGATTATGAATTGTACTCTAAAGAGTTTTCGGGGGTCCAACAAAAATACAGCAGAGCCCGAATTTTTTACACGCAGGCAAAAGACTTGTTCTTGTTGGCAAAAAATGGTGTTGTCATCGACCATGGTAAGCACAAGCAAGGCGTTTTTATTGAATCGGATTTCTCGGAAAATGAATTGAAAGTAGCAAAAGGTCTGGGCTTGAATGTTTCTATTCTTATCGAAGATGTGAAGGAGTACTACGTTCAACAAAATATGAATTCTGAAATTAAATCACTTGAAACAAAAAATTTGAGTTGCACAGGAAACGGGACCGGAACAACGGACTATACAACTCCTTCCAATTGGAGCTTAGGTTCTATGGGTGGATTTTTTACGTATAGCGAAGCTATAGCCCACCTGGACAATATGGCGTCGCTTTACCCCAGTCTGATCACCTCAAAATCGGCAATCAGTACGTTTCAAACTTATGAAGGAAGATCGATCTACTGGTTGCGAATGTCTGATAATGCCAATACTGATGAACCGGAACCTGAAATCCTATATTCCTCGATTCACCACGCCCGGGAGCCGGCCTGCTTATCTCAACTTATTTTTTACATGTGGTATCTCCTGGAAAATTATGGAACAGACCCGGAAATTACAGCTCTTCTGGACAATACGGAGCTTTATTTTGTGCCTCTTCTAAATCCCGACGGTTATGTGTACAATGAAACGACAGACCCCTCAGGTGGCGGAATGTGGAGAAAAAACCGAAGAGATCACGGTGGCGGATACTTTGGCGTTGACAACAATAGAAACTACTCTTACGAATGGGGAACTACCGGCATTAGCTGGGACGTGTGGGCTGACAATTACCCTGGAACGGCTGCTTTTTCTGAGGCAGAAAATCAAGCAATGAAATGGCTATGTGAACAACGGGAATTTGTAATGGCACTAAATTCACACACGTCCGGAGACCTGTTGCTTTATCCTCACGGATACAATCCGGTACTGACACCTGACAATCCTACATTTGAAACTATCTCTGCTATGATGGTTGAGCAAAATGGGTTCAACAACATGTTATCAGCAGACCTATATCCGGCATCCGGAGATTCCGACGACTGGATGTATGCTGAAACAGCAACACACGATAAAATTTTCGCCATGACTCCTGAAATCGGTCCTTCTTTCTGGCCAGCCAGCAGTCAGATCGAGGACATCTGCAAAAGTACTGTATATATGAATCTGACCGCCGCCCATCTGATTACGAATTATGCAAATGTAGCTGACCTTAATCCTCCCCTATGGAATACTCTTTCGGGGTATGCTCAATACGAGATCCAACGATTGGGACTGCAAGACCCCGCAGACTTCACAGTAACTTTCACAGGCATTACAAACATTACATTTTCCAGTCCGGTTAAAACGCATAACGGAATGACGTTACTTCAAACTGATCTGGATTCGGTTAGCTATACCCTGTCGGGAGGTATTGTTGATGGAGACCCGATCGAGTATGCGATCAGTCTGGACAACGGCCAATTTGTAACAACCGATACCATCATAAAAACTTTTGGCAACGGAACAGTGATCTTTGCAGATGACGCCTCATCCATGGCCAATTGGACAAGCGCGGATTGGGATGCAACAGGTCTGGAGTACTATTCTCCTTCTTCTTCCATAACGGATTCTCCGGGGTCGGGAAATGACTATAACAACAATGATGTAAACACCATTAGCCTTGACAACGCGGTTGATCTTACCAATGCTATTTCGGCTAATCTTATGTTCTGGGCGCGATGGGACATTGAGGCCGGGTATGATTACGTACAATTGCAGGTGTCGACAGATGGCGGAACATCCTGGATCCCGCAATGTGGAAAATACACTGGTCCGGGAACAGCTGATCAGGACCCGGGAAACCCACTTTGGGATGGAACGCAGAACAGCTGGGTCCAAGAAGAAATTGATCTTAGTGATTATCTAGGTCAGAGCATTCAATTCAGATTCCAGTTAGTGAGTGACAATTGGGTCAATGAGGATGGATTTTATTTTGATGATTTTGAAGTTACCGCAGTCACAGCCCCTACTTCTGTAAATGGATCGATTGAAAATTCGTTTGGTGTAGAGCAGAACATGCCCAACCCATCATCCGGGCATACTTATATTAACTATAGCTTTCCACCTGATGTAATTAAAGCCGAATTCATTGTAACCAATAGTGTTGGTCAGGTTATTGAGAAAACATCAATTGATCCGAGAAGCAGAAGTATTGAGGTGAACACTCAAACATACGGTGGAGGCACATATCTGTACTATGTCCGATCTTGAGACCTAAGAAGCGCTCCGAAGCGAATGATAGTCGTGAAATAGAGCTGCAAAACAGCAGCTGATCACACTACCCCTTGTATTATATGGGTTTGGCCATTGATGCTAACACTTTCGCCGCCTTTTTTACCTAAAAAATGCTGACCTATAGGTGATGCAACAGAAACCATATAAACATCTTCTCCCTGAAATTCTACCTTTCCAGCGCTAATCGAAATAAAGTAATTTCCTTTATCTGTCTTTACCAGAGCTCCCAATTCAATACATGCACATTTTTTATCCGGGTCTATTTGACCTAATGTAGCTTTCAGTTTATGCGCCTCGGAGAGGTGTTTCGAATTGTTCTCTGTTTCCAATTGGGCCATTGCACGACCGGTTTCATGTTTGTCACCGGCAGAGCTCTTTGTTTCTTTATTCGCATCAATCTGAGCTGAAGAAATGGCATTTGAAAATCGATTGATGCGTTCTGAAACATATTGATGACAGTGCATTAATAGTTCACGTTTAGTGCTGTCGTTAATAGTCATTATACCTGTTCCATAAATTTGTTTTCAACCCAAAGTATACATAATGGTCGGATTTAAACTCCAGTCCACTTTTCAGTTCTCTGAACACATAGCCCAGCTCTGCCCTCAAATTTGTTTTAGCATGTATCAGATACGATATTCTGAGATGACTGTAAAAGATTCTTGTGTTTGAGCCTTGGCCTATAAAGTGCCCGTAATCATAGGGCCTGTTCGAATAAGGTTGAAAAATATTGCCCCCGTATGAGATAGATGGTATAGAGTCTTTCCCGTGCATTGCCACGCTTACCTGTTCTTCAAAGATCCATTTCTTCTTGGTATAACGAATAAAGCTCATCCATTCCCAAAAGTTAGAACCATACGGGTGTGCCAACGAAGCGTTGTCATGGGCATAATTTTGGACAGGTGCGCCGTGTGAATACGTGTATGGCCTAACTGCGGTTAGTTCAGTCTGCAGATCCAACCCTTCTAATAGAAAATCAAAAGATTTCACACCGATCTGGCCTCCGTACTTGTTTGCCCACCACCCGCTATCAGCTCTTATCTCAGAAAGTAAGAATTCATCAATAACGAGTTGCCCATACACCTTAAGCTTTTTGCATACGTTCACACTAATGTTCATTCCCATAATTGCGTTATCTGCTGAACCTTGCTGGTATTCTACAGGTCGATAAAATATGATTGGGTTCAAATAGTTAATATCAAAACCGCGATTCAACAGAGTATCTTCCGACTGCCACACAATTGTCTCAAAAAAACCAATATTGACAACGCGGGATAAGTCCCAATCCAGATAGTGCGTTGCCGTAAACTTTCCCTTAAAATTCTGTGGATCACCTTCCGATCCATAAATGTGTCTTTGTCTAGTAAACAGATTGATATATTTGATCTTCCACACCTTGGTCGAGATCTTAAAATAGGGGTAATTATTGGCCACATCACTCAATAACAGAGATCTATATCCGTCACCAAAAAAGTTCTTTCCATTTCCCAGTTGTAAGGTGAAGAATTTATTGGCCTTGAAGTGCAAATAGCCTTGTATCTGAAGGTGGCCATATCCAGAGCCGAACTTAGTTACCCGACCAAATGATGGAGCAACACCCAAGCTCTGCATTATGGAATCAACAAATGACGGTCCGTTTAGATAATTCCCAATTGCATCAACAGATAATAAGAGTTTATTCTTCAGCTTATATTCAGCGCCAAATCCCAATCCACCGTGAATTGCCAGATCTGTTCCAAGCCTATTATTGTCGGCACCTGTTTCGATGTCTGAAAGAAGTTTTAATCGAGTGGTACTATTTTTCTTCTGGAGCTGGCACAAACCAGCAACAACAAATACGGAGTCAGGGTATTCATCATATACATAGGGTCTAATGGATGAGCTGCCTCCATATTTTACGTTCAGTTTGCTGATATCCCTTTCAGCATAACGATGCATAGGCACATTGCCAAGCTGACTTTGGGCGAAAAGGCCAACAGAGTGAATGAAAAGAAAAACCGCACTAATATATTTCATTCTTTTCGAGCTTTACGTCGAAAAATCAATAAGATCAGTCCGGCCAAAAACACAGCAATTCCGACAGCAATAAAAAAGCTAACTGTCGCATTATCCTGCGCAAACAAAATAGACAGGCCAACCACCAAAATATTGTACCCATACAAAACCACAACGGTTTTGGCATGACTCAATCCTGAACCAATAAGTCTATGATGGATGTGATTTTTATCTGCTGAAAATGGAGAGTTCCCACGGCTTGCCCGCACGGCAAATATTCTGATCGTATCAATGAGCGGATAAACCAGCACAGCCATTGCGAAAACAGGAGTTGGAATTTTTGCCAGCAGGCCCATAGTTTCACGAACTCTGGATTGATCTTCATTGATCATACTAATAGCCAGCACAGATATGATCGCCCCGATCACCATGGAGCCAGAATCACCCATGAATATTTTTGCAGGACTGAAATTGAATACTAAAAAGCCCAATAGCGTTCCGGCTAAGATCATTGCCAGTAAGGCCAAAGGAATATTTCCGGTATAATAGAACCACCCTGCAAACATGCATGAATTGATAAACCCTATTCCTGCCGCTAATCCGTCAACACCATCAATAAGATTATATGCATTTACAACGACGATATAAACAAATACAGACAGCAACACTCCCGCCCATTCCTCATAGAAATCACCAATACCGAAAATGCCGTGCATGCCTTCAATTTTTATCCCGCCCATCATTACCAGAATAAAACCGACCAACATATGTGCAAGTAGTTTTTTCAATGGTGCGGTACCGATGATATCATCTTTAATCCCTACAAAGAACAACAGGATCAGACAAGCAGTAAGGTATTTGAAGATCGTTAATGCCTCCTTAATGAAATAGTCGTTCTCTTCGATAACAGTGGAATAGCTCTCCGGGTACCACAAGGCATACGAGAACAGAACCGCGCCAAAAATGATGATGCCACCTATTGTAGGAATGCTTCTTCTGTGGATCTTGCGGTCTTCGCCGGGTTCGTCCACAAGATGTTTCAGCTTAGCCACCTTGATCAAAGAGGGGGTTGCCATCAGTACAATGAAGAACGCAGTAATAAAACCCAATAAGATCGTGTTCTCCGCCATCAGAAATCGTAATAAAGGTTGTTCAGGTTTGTTCGTATTCCCAGATAAATAAAGGTTGAGTTTGACACTGAATTATGATCAGCATGTACTCTGTTCCTGGCACTAATAAAACTGGTTAAATTCGTTTTCACATTGAGTCTGTAACCAATTGTAAGCTCTTGCACATTATTGTAGATCGTTCTTTGTTCATCCGAGTCCCCTTCAACCACCTCATCAGGGAAGTCAATGTTGTATTGGTAACCATCCCCCAGCCCTTTTATGATACCTGATACAACTTTGATCTGGCCGAATATCTTTCTTTTCTCATAATAGCCTATACCAACCAATTCTGTGAAGCTGGCTCCATAAGGGTGTGCGAGAGGCGCACTCATGTGCATCCAATTTTGAAGAGGCTCGCTACCCGCTGTAGCAAAGGTATAAGGAAGAGCACTATTAAGTTCGGCCTGTAGATACAGATTTTTTATTCCAAAACCGTCAAACGATTTTACTCCAACCTGATAACCAAGTTTTTTCTTAGCTGGATTGTCTGCTACAAGCTGTCCGTAGATCTGCACCTTTTTTAGTAAACGATAGCTAAGGTTGACCCCAAGAACGACGTTATTTGACCCTTCAAACCCGTTAAATGCAAATGAAGTTCCGATAATAGGAGAGTAAGCAGAAAAATCCAGCGGCACTGTACCCAGGGTGTCGACGTATTGCTTAAAAATTCCGCCTTCAAAGATCCCTATTTCAAGTTTCGGACCCGGCTTGAATGTTAAATAATGAAAGTTGCCCAACTTCTCCTTGAATGTGGCCTCGGGCGTGGTTGACACCGGCAGTCTTGTCATCGACGAGAGCTGAGCAAAAATAGAAGTGTACTTCAACTTGCCGTTTGCGAAATCATAGGTCGTCCTAAGGTATGGATAGTTGAAAGCATAGTCAGACAACAACATACTACGATAACCATTTCCGATGAAATGTTTGCCGTGTCCCAACTGTATGTTGAGGTTTTTACTTGGACTGAACGAAACATACCCCATGGCGTAGCCGTAATCTAATTTTCCTCCGTACAATTTTACGCGCCCTTCACTGGGCAATGTACCGGTTTGATTGGCATAATCAACGATATATTCCGGCATTTTGACCAAATTCTCGTAAAAAAATGACTCAAATGAAAAATTGGACCCAAGATCTCCTTGTACACGAAGGGCTCGTGTATTTCTGGTCATGATGCGAAAATCCTGGTTCAAATCCTTCCCCCATCTGAAATTCCCAAGTGGATCCAGCGTTAGTCGATAGTCATCTCCTTTGAGCTCCAGCAGGTTTTCTTTGCAAAGCTTCTGTGTAATGGCGTAGTAGTACAAGCCTGAATCGATCATTACTTTATTGACGTCCTTCATACCGGCACTGCTTTCAACGTAAGGTCTTAATGAGGAATGGATTATAGTGTCATCGACAATCATTATTCGTTGAATTCGGTAATTCAACTCATGGTTTAGCGGCAAATTTTTCTGTTGACCTTTCAGGGAGAAAGTGAACAATATAGCTGCTATGCAAAGCGTGTACTTCAAACAAGTTTATACTAATTGACCAAAATAATTAGCTTCTATCAATTCAGAATAGACGGATTCAATTCCTTCCCCCAGCTCAATACGGTGTTTCCAACCCAAATTATTGATCTTATTTACGTCCATTAATTTACGGGGCGTTCCATCCGGCTTGGTTTCGTCAAAAACGACCTCTCCTTCAAAGCCTACAATTTTCTTGATCACATAAGCCAGATCCTTAATGCTAAGATCTTCTCCTGTGCCTACATTCACAAATTGAGAACCTGAGTAGTTCTTCATTAAGAAGAAGCACGCATCAGCCAGATCAGAAACATGCAGGAATTCTCTTTTTGGCGACCCCGTTCCCCAAACTACAACCTCCTCACTCCGATTTGCCTTTGCCTCATGAAATTTTCTGATCAATGCCGGTAGCACGTGAGAATTGTTCAGGTAATAGTTATCGTTCGGGCCGTATAAGTTTGTCGGCATTGCTGAAATGAAATCACAACCGTATTGGTCACGATACGCCTCACACATCTTTATGCCTGCTATTTTTGCGATCGCATATGGTTCGTTGGTTGGCTCAAGCACATCAGACAACAGGCTTTTCTCTTGCATCGGTTGAGGAGCCAGCTTAGGGTAAATGCATGAAGAACCCAAAAACAACAATTTCTTCACGTCAGCAACATGTGCCTGATGAATAACATTGCTTTGAATCATAAGGTTTTCATAAATAAACTCGCCACGAAAAACATTGTTTGCATGGATTCCTCCGACCTTGGCTGCTGCAAGGAAGACATACGCAGGCCTTTCATCCTGAAAAAACTTCTCAACTTCTGCCTGATTTTTGAGGTCGAGCTCAGAAGAAGTTCTGACCACAATGCTGCTGAACCCTTCTGCTTGAAGCTTACGCACAATTGCCGATCCAACCATTCCGCGATGCCCGGCCACAAATATCTTATCCGAGCTATTCATTGTAGTCCATTACTTTATGCCCGCCATCCATTAGGTATTTGTCTTTTTTGAAAAGTGCCAGATCCGATTCCATCATATCCTTAACCAAAGCCTTAAGGTCGTACGTGTGCTCCCAGCCGAGCTCCTTCCTCGCTTTTGAAGCGTCTCCGACCAAAATGTCCACTTCAGTAGGTCGAAAATATTTAGGATCAACTTGTACTATTACTTTTTTACTCTTTTTATCAATGCCCTTTTCATTTACTCCTTCTCCTGTCCATTCCAGTTCTATGCCAACTTCCGCAAAGGCCAGATCAACAAACTCACGGACCGCTACAGTCACGCCTGTTGCAAGGACAAAATCGTCGGGAGCATCATGTTGTAAAATTCTCCACATTCCTTCTACATAGTCTTTTGCGTGACCCCAGTCCCTTTGTGCATCCAGATTTCCAAGAAACAACGTTTTCTGCAATCCTAAAGATACTCGACAGGCCGCTCTGGTTATCTTTCTTGTTACAAAAGTTTCTCCACGCAATGGAGATTCGTGATTGAACAGAATGCCGTTGCTTGCAAAAATCCCATACGCCTCACGATAGTTCTTCGTGATCCAATAGGCATACAGTTTAGCCACGCCATATGGACTTCTAGGGTAAAACGGTGTTGTTTCATTTTGAGGGATTTCATGTACTTTACCATACAGTTCTGAAGTAGAGGCCTGATAAAATTTTGTTTTTTGCTCTAACCCCAGAATCCTAATCGCCTCAAGTATCCGCAACGTTCCCATTGCATCCGAATTGGCTGTATATTCAGGGGTTTCGAAAGATACCATTACATGAGATTGTGCAGCTAGGTTGTAGATCTCATCGGGCTGAACCTCTTGTATGATCCGAATCAGATTCGTCGAGTCAGTCAAATCTCCATAATGGAGCAGGAACTTGACGTTAGCTTCATGCAAATCTTTGTATAAATGATCGATCCGATCTGTATTGAAGAGCGAAGTTCTTCTTTTGACCCCGTGTACCTCATAGCCTTTGGAAAGCAACAGCTCTGATAAGTATGCTCCATCCTGGCCCGTAACACCTGTAATTAATGCCTTTTTCATAAAGAAATAATAGTAACAAGCAAATTTAATATTCCCTAGCTAGTTAACAACAAATAAATGACAACTGCCTGCATCGGCTGGTTGAAAAACCGGTAACAAACAACAATAATTAAGCTACAACAAACCAGTTATTCAATAGGTCTTTCCTATTGTACACCATTTCCTGATTTGTCTTGACATCAATAAGTGACTTTCCCGCGGCTTTTGCAATAGCATGACCCGCAGCAGTATCCCATTCCATTGTTGGTGCAAATCTAGGGTAAACATCAGCTGTACCTTCTGCAACCAGACAGATCTTAAGTGAGCTACCCATAGAGACAATTTCAACCTCTCCATGTTCCTTTTTGAGATTTTCGAGAAAATTCTGAGTTTCGGGAGACATGTGTGACCTGCTTCCAACGGCTCTATATTTTCTGGCTTTCTGTACAATGGGAATTGCAATTGACTCTCCATTTTGGACTTTTCGTGCTCCCATACCACTTGCCCCTGAATAAAGTTCATTTTTCACAGGAACGTATATGACCCCAAGCAGGGGGATTCCATTATCGATCAAAGCGATATTGACTGTAAATTCACCATTTCTTTTTATAAACTCCTTCGTTCCATCTAAGGGGTCAACGATCCACAACCTCTTCCAGTTTTTTCTTTCCTCATAAGGAATTTCCTTCCCCTCTTCACTTAACACAGGAATACCTGAAGCTTCAAGCACTTCCATTATTGCCAAATGTGCTTTTCGATCTGCTAAGGTCAGGGGGGATTGATCACCTTTCTTTTCTACTTCGAAATTGTCGGAATGATAAACGTCCAATATCTCTTTTCCTCCTTGAATAGCCGCTTTTTCGGCCAATTCCATCAATACCTTTAGATCCACTTTTTAGGTTTAATAATGTCACTAATATCCACTTCCAGCGCCGGCGATCTTCTCGATGGGATGCCAGGTGGTCTTCATTTCAACAAAATCATCAATAAAATACGGGCTATGATTGTCGGCACTGAACAAATTTGCAGCATCCAATACAGACACCCTCTTTAGGTTTTCAACAGCATACTCCTGAACTTTTTTGATCTCTTCCTTATCTGTTCCACTGTAAGAAAATCCATTTACATCCATATGAGACGCCATATGTTCTAAAAGTTCCGATCTTCTGCCGGTAAGGATATTGACTGTTCCACCCGGCACATCTGAAGCATTCAGTACTTCAGCGAAAGTAATTGAACAAAGCGGCATGCTCTCCGAGGCAAGAACAACACAAGTGTTCCCTCCTGCAAGAACCGGCGCAATAGCATTGACTAATCCTAGCAGTCCAGATCCTTCCGGAGCACAAATTGAGATAACCCCCATGGGTTCAGGAGCAGTAAAATTAAAATGAGAGCTGGCAACAGGGTTAACAGAGCTGAACACTTGTGAAAACTTGTCACACCATCCCGCGTAATAAATAAATCGGTCTATGCTTGCGAGAACCTCTTTTTCCGCCTTTGCTTTTGAAATCACTTGCAGTT
>JAAZYJ010000250.1 GCA_014239715.1 Flavobacteriales bacterium | reverse complement strand
CCACGGTTTTGGGGCAATCCGCGTAATCAGGCCGGATGCGGATCCCATCCTCCGATGTTTAGATTACATCTTCCTTAGCCCTTCCCTTAAGATCTTTGGCTATTTGTTCCTCCCAATCTTGTTTGGAATGTGCCGGAAATTCGTTGAACAGATTCTTTAACATTGACGATTTTAGATGGCACGAAAATAAGAAGAAAATAGAGTCTATTTTTCAACAAAAACAAAAATGTCTTCATCGGCCTTTTTCATATGGTATTTTTCCCTGGCATACTTCTCTTTAGCTACCATGTCGGTGGTCAGCTCCAGGTTTGCTTTGGCAGTAGCATCAATTTCTGAACGCATTTTGTCAATATTGAGCTTACTTTCTGAAAGTGTTCTTTTCATTTTAACCAGCTCGAATAAGTTGGTTTCTTCCGTGAACAGAATGTGCAGTACCAAAATGGTCAAACAGATCAGGTATTTGTTTGAGAAATATTTAAAGGCTGTCCGCATTAGCCAACCAAATTATACTATTGTTCGTCATTTTATTGGCGCTACTCAAATGATTTATGCACAACGGACTTTTAAAAGGTGGTATTTTATCATAATAATAGATTACTTTTTTGCCCGTCGAAGAATACTTTGGTATTTTCGTCAGCGCGTGAGAATAAAATAAGAACAATGACCCTGACCAAACTGTTTTCAGTAAAAACACCACTCATAGCCCTTTTCCTAAGTATTAATTTTGCCGGTTGGTCGACAACGGATTATGTCGACAATGATCCAAATGAATTACAGAATGCTATTCAATCGGGAACAGCCGATTCAATTCGCTTTAATTTTAGCGGAACCATGGACTTTGCTTCCTTGGGTGGCGTTCTCGAGATCAATAGAGCAGTAGTGCTGTTTTCATCTGCACCCGCAAATGTTGTTTTCGAGGGATCTTTAACAAACGGATTTCTTGTGAATGCACCCGGAGCTCAGGTATAATTTCACGGAATTAAATTCATGAACTTTGCCGCTTCGGCAATCGAACTTGGAGCCGGAGATCTTGTGGTGGATAACTGTGTGTTCGAAGATAATTCCAGTGCAAACGGTGGAGCTATTGTTTCAGATCAGACAGGAAATGCACTCACCGTAACGCGTTGTGCTTTTTTCACCAATACTGCTGGCGTGAATGGAGGGGCGATTTATGCGGTAGATCAGTTCAAACTTGTTAACTGCACCTTCTACCAAAACGTTAGCGGCGTGATAGGTGGTGCCGTTTATTACGAGGAGATCGCAGGGTCCGACGGAGAGGTAGCTTTTAACACCTTCTACAACAACGCGGCAAGTGCCGGAGATGGCGGTGGCCTGTACGCCAATACAACGGGATTGTTATTGTTGTTCAACAATCTGTTCTTAGATAACTCTGGCGGAAGTAACCCCGACTGCTACAGCTCGGACCCGGGTATCAGCCAGGGGTTCAATTATTTCCCCCCGGGTGGAACTAATGTCAATATACATGGAGATGATGTATCTAGCAATTTGTCAAATGTTCAATCTAATATGAGAACGGCGGCCATTACCGATGGCTACGGACAAAAGTATTTTACCAATGTATCATCACACATTACTGATGTAGGTACCAATTATTACGGACTTTCTTCCGATGCTGTTGATCAGCGTGGAGGATATAGAGAAATGCACTTCCGAAGCGGTGGTGGACCGATAGCGGATATTGGCGCGATCGAATGCACATATTTTACTGTAACCAACAATGACGGAGGAATGACTTCAGGTTCAATGGGTACACT
>JAAZYJ010000272.1 GCA_014239715.1 Flavobacteriales bacterium | reverse complement strand
ACCACAGGAGAAAAAGGGATAATAGTCGAAAACAAAGCGTCAGCAACATTCGACCTGCATCTGAAAGAAGAATATGCAATTTCTGTGGAAAAGGAAGGTTATAAAACGCAAAACCTCAACCTTAAGAATTCAAAGGAATATGAATACAAGGACACGGTATTTCTAGCACGATCTGTGGTCAATTTTGACCTTGACATGCAGGTTTTTGACAAGGAAACCAATGAAGAAGTAAGTGCAGCTGCTTTTCTTATTGATGAAAATGGCAACGAAAAGTTGTTGGGAGAGGGCAGCCAAATAGCAGCATCATTAGAGACAGGTGTCAGTCACAAGCTGGTTGTAAGAGCAGATGGTTATGACGATAAGGAGTTTGAGATATCCTATGACAAGTTCGGAACAATGAACAAACCAATTTACTTAGATAAGAGCTTCATTGGCGCTTATTTGGCGTTGAAGATCATTGATGAAGACACCAAAAAAGAAATTAAGGCAACCGTTATGGTAAGTGACATTACGGTACCTTCAACCCCCATCAATGCACTGATGGTCATGAACGACTTCACCCCTAAAGAATACCCTTTAGGCCTGAATAAGAAATTTGAAATTCTCGTAACCAAAGAGGGGTATTTTAACAATTCCATCAAACTTGAAGTGTTGAACGATAACCGCATCGAAAAGACCATTGAGCTTTCCGCTTTAGGTATAGGTAAGAGCATAATATTAGATGACCTTCTTTTCAAAACAGGCAAAGCAGAATTGGATGAAAGATCGTACAGGTTGCTCGATCAGCTTGTGGATTTCATGAATCAGAATGCTACACTGAAAATTGAAATAGGAGGTCACACAGATAATGTAGGTTCTAACAGCTACAATCAGAAACTATCTGAAGCGCGAGCAAAGTCTGCAGTAGAATATCTTGTCAGAAAGGGAATTTCAGCTACAAGACTTCAGGCCAAAGGATATGGTGAGTCCAGTCCTATCGCGACAAATGAAACGGATCCCGGTCGTACGAAAAACCGAAGAGTCGAGATGAAGGTTACTGGCAAATAATGCGTCTTTTCCTGTTCATAGTATTTTGCCTTCAGGGGTTCTTTACTTTTTCTCAGTTGCCGGCAAATATGTTTGGAGACACAGCTCATGCCCCTTTCTACCACGGAGTTACCTCGGGAGATCCCTTAGCAAATCAGGTAATTATCTGGACTAAAATTACGTCTTCAGCGGCCTCGGAGAAGGTATTTTGGGAATTGTCCGTTTACCCGGACTTTTCATGGATCAACCAAAGAGATTCTTTAGTTGTTGATGCTTCTACTGATTTCACCGTTAACGTAGATGTTACAGGATTATCTCCAAGTACCATTTATTACTATAGGTTCAGAAATAGTTTGGGATATGCTTCTGCAATTGGAACTACTCGAACATCCCCATTATCAACGGACGTTCTATATCACATGCGTTTTGCTGTAGTTTCTTGCTCGAGCATTTATTCCGGGTTTTTTAACGGTTACAGACGCATTAGTGAACGAAATGATATCGACTTCGTTATGCATCTTGGTGACTACATTTATGATTTTGTAGATGCGGATGAAGAAGTCAGAGTGCCTACACCCTACCCTTCGGTTCCAACAAATCTTCAAGAGTGGAGGGACAGGCATTCATATTACCTTCTTGATCCGGATCTAAGAGCTGCCAGACAAAAGCATCCATGGATCACTATATGGGACAATCATGACCTTTCCAACATTGGTGATCCAGACTTTATTGCCTCACAACAAGCATTTTATGAATACCTTCCGGTCAGGGTTCCTGATCCTACCGATTCTACTAAATTGTGGCGTAAATTCTCCTATGGGGCACTTATGGAGATCTACATGATCGACATGTATACCAAAAAGGACATTGATCTGATCACGCCAACAGATTATCACATTCTTGGTTTAGAACAAGATTACTGGCTGAAGACAGAATTAACGTCGTCAATATCAAGATGGAAAATAGTCGGAAATCAGAAAATGGTTGCTGGATGGTCCGTTATCGGCTTGCCAAGCTGGTTCCCCGGTGACGGCACCTACTTAACTACGAGTTCCTGGGACGGGTGGGATGTTGCACGGGATGAGTTGCTTCTATTCCTTAAAGACAACAGCATTAACAACGTGGTTTTCATGAGTGGGGACTCGCATGTAACGTTAGTTGCAGATCTGTCAGATGATCCGTACGATCCTGGCACTTATAGTGGGAGTACCGGTTCAGGATCTATTGCTTGTGAGTTTCTTCCTACCAGCTTAACACGGGGCAATTTTGACGAGATGGGTATTTCGGCTTCATTACTACCTCTGGCAACGGGACTTAGTAATGCCGCCAACCCTAACCATGTACATGCTGAATTTGTCAGCCATGGCTATGGAATTATTGATGTTAGCCCTGATACCCTGATAGCTGAAATCTGGTATTCCGATATATTGAGCCAAACATCATCCGAAATTTTTAATGAGGGCTACTATGTACTTAATGGCATGAATCATTGGGAACGAGGCACATTAAATACACCATCATCACCAAAAGACACCATTTATCTTTTAACAACAACTGATATAGATCATGCTCAATTGGTTGCGTTCCCAATTCCTGCAACCAATAAAATTAACCTAATTATGAAAGAGCCTATACTCAATCAAAACCCATTTCAAAAGATACAGGTCTACAATGTTTCAAGTGGCAAATTGGTCAGAACTTATGAAATTGGTGAATCTACGTACTCCACTACCCTAGACGTATCCGATCTATCATACGGCAGTTTTGTACTAGTAGCTTTAGATAGTAGCAATAAAAAAGTAGGAAGTTTTCAGTTTATCAAGATGCGCCATTAAACTCGGGCAACAGCTTCATGATTTATGGTAAGAGATGTGATCTTTT
>JAAZYJ010000288.1 GCA_014239715.1 Flavobacteriales bacterium | reverse complement strand
CATATGAAAGGGTCCCATTCTGAATGCTGTAGTGCTGAAGACCCAGCTTGAACGGTGCTGACTCAGTTTCTTCTATTTGAGCATCAGGAGCCGCAGTAGTATCGATATAAATGTCATAATTAGCCCTACCTGCTTCGTTGACGAGAACATTGATCTCAGGTTCGATCAAATTGATCTCTTTGATCACATAAGAATCTCCGAAAAGAACACTGTTCAGATCCAGGACTGCTTCCAATCTGTTTGTCCGGAACAAGACCAGATCCTCAAAATCACCCACTCCGATCAAGGAAGTATTTTCCATTTCCAAAACAAAATCAGGGAATGTTGAAATGAAAGAAAGGTCAATACTTCCCAGTTCCAATTCGGCATCAAGAGTACTTTCGACCTCATCCTCGATCATCTGAACAATTTCATCTTTAAAAAGGTAAGGCAGCACTAATGCAAGAACGACCAACACTAAAAATAAAACCCCAATCCACTTAAGCAGTCTTTTGACCACTGATCTCTTCTTCACTTTTGTCATTTATAAAACTTTTAGATTCTGATACCTATTAGACATATATCATCGACTTGTTCAAATTCACCTCTCCACTTTTCAAATGAAAAATCCAGGTTTGTTCGTTGCTGCTCCATGGGTAAATTGCTGTTCTTAGCGATTAGCTCTCTGAACGGCTTGTATTTGAATTTCTTGCCCCTTTCGCCACCGAACTGATCCGCAAAGCCGTCTGTAAAAAGGTACAGTGCATCTCCTTTGTCCAATTGTACAGAGTGGTTCGTAAAGGGCTTGCGGTGCTCGTACGCCCCAACGGGTTGTTTGTCTCCCTTAATCTCGATCACCTCTTCCGTATTTGTCGAATTTCCCTTTAAGATCCACAACGGATTATTGGCTCCCGCAAATTCGACCAGACCACTTTCCTTATCTATAGAGCACAGGGCTATATCCATCCCATCTTTTACACCGGTTCCATCCGCTTCAAATGTTTCCATCACTATATCTGTTAGTTGATCGAGGATCTCAGCAGGTTTGGAGAGATCATATTCTTTGATGCAACGGTGTAACCCATTTGAACCTACAACACTCACCAGAGCCCCGGGAACTCCGTGCCCCGTGCAATCCACTGCAGCAATTAATACCTTGTTCCCTTTGTTCGCCATCCAATAAAAATCCCCGGAAACAATATCTTTTGGCTTGTACAATACGAAGATGTCTTCAAACTTTTCTTCCATCTTCTGTAGTGGCGGTAATATAGCTTGCTGTAGTCGTTCTGCATAATTAATAGAGTCCAGGATCTCTATGTTTTTCTCTTCCATCAGATCTTTCTGCAACTGGAGTTCCCTGGTCCTTTCAGTTACCTTGTGTTCGAGGTTTGCATTGATGTCCTTCAAGTCCTGAACGAGTTTATGGATCGAATCCCGCATACTTTTGAAGCTCAATGCCAGAACACCGATTTCATCAGCACGCTTTACCTTGATTTTTGCATCTAAATTCCCTCCTGCCAGTTCTTTTGAACTTTTGGTCAGTGCCTTGATCGGTTTTGTAATTCCTCTTGCAACGAGTAACGAAGTAACGATGATCAATAGGATCAATACTATAAACACAAGAATAATGGAGTCCCTCAGGTGGTTGACCGCTTCAAATGCTTCCTCCTCTTCAAGATCACTCAATATGACCCAGTCTAACCCATCTATTCTTAGCGGTTTGTACGCTGAAAGCACGCTTACTCCTCTATAATCCGGGTACATTCTAGTATCGGTTTCTCCGCTTTGAGCGTGCATTGTACCCTCAGTTTCTACTTTTTGAAGTCCAATTGTACTATTAAAATTACGGATCATTTCTATCGTATCTTCCGGCACTCCGATCTCCTCAATCATTTTCAAATAGTGCTTACGATCCTCTATCAAAAATCTGGATTGATTCCTCAAGGTTAGATCATGGCCGACAATGTAGGTCTCACCACTTTCACCAAGCCCAACCTTGGACCATTCTTGTCTGCTTGTCATGATGTTGTTGATCTTATCAATTGGCATTTGAAAAATAAGTACTCCTATCCTCTCTTCCTGATCATAAATGGGTGAGGCGATGAATGATGCGGGTTTATTATGGGAAGGCTTGTATGACTCAAAATCAACAATTGAAATGAACTCTTTTTTATCAGAAGCAATAGCTGCGCGGAATGTTCTGGCAAAATTCGTTTCCTTGAACGGTCCTTCTAACAAAGAGGTTGAAAAATCTACTTCTTTGAACACAGAATATACGATATCGCCTGTTTCATCATCGATCAGAAAAAGGTCATAAAAGCCAAATTTCTCCAGATAATTTCTAAGTATGGGGTGATAGTGCTCATGCGCTGTATTGTAGGATGAACTGTCTTGCAAGGACGTTAAAAAATGTTTATCTCCCGGTGGGTTGGGGTTGCCTGAAATATACGCCTGCTGAAGTCTTTTGGTTCTTTCATCAGTGGGCCAAAAATCTTCCAGAATGGCTATTTGTTTAACATTGGGGTTTAGCTCAGGCAGAAATTCTTCCTCATAGTACTTTTTCAGATCTTCTTCTGCATCATCTGAATGAGGTATTTCTGTGTCAATTTTATCAAAGCCATCCTTGAACTCGTGCATTGCGCCGATCACAGAATGATTTTCGGAAAATGTAACGACCTGATTTCTGATCTCTTGAAAATAGTCTTCGATCTGAGTGGCTTTCATTTCGCGCACTGCTGTTAATCGATTGAAGGACTCTTTTTGCAAGGAAGTTTTAGCCTGATCGTATGACAAGTAACCGATTACAGAAATTGACAGAAACGCTATCGTAAAAAACAATATCGTAAGTCTCACGCCTATTTTCATTGCAGCAATTTTAGAATTGTTAAATATAGTCTTTCAGCAAATAACTTGCTGAAGTTATCAATAATTAGGCCATTCATTGGAGCCAAATGATTCCCATTTATTGTGGTGCAATTCTCAGCGATCCACTGTTAATTCAGCAGACGGTGGCGTTTCAAATAAACATACTAACGCTTCTATTGAAAAACTGAAAGCTGTTCTATTCCAGTTTTATCAAACCTTTCGTAGCCAGCTGATATTCGGAGGATATTACAAGTTGATAACTTCCAGCGTCCAGCCCATCTGCCTTCAGCTGCATATAATTCAATCCCTTTACTGCATTGTCAACCTCATCGGTATAGACCACCTGTCCGATCGAATTAACGATCGTAACACGAATATTAGCCTCCCTAAAAACATAATACTGAACTGTAAACTGATCATTGAACGGGTTCGGATATACTCCAAAAATGGCCACATCCATTTCAGTTTCATGGCTAGAGACACCAACCGGATCCAATGGAGCGTTAACACAGTTATATCCGGCACTGGCAGCACTATATCCTGACGCATGATTCAAATTACGTTCGTTGGAATTCACATACCAACCATCTGCATAGTAATCACTTGTAGAGGGTGAGCTGATATCAGTCAGATAATACCAATCGGCCTGGGTCCGTTGTTTATTAATATCCAATATCATATACCCGTGTTCGGTCAGATCAATGTACTGCATATGATCATTTTCCAGCTGTATTGTCGAAGCGGGAACTGATAAAGGAAGACCCGGACTGGTCACTGAAGTCACCACAAATTCAACCCCTACCGACCCGGCACCTGTACTTGCGTCATACCCCGAACCTGGCAGATCATTTGCCCATGAAGTATGTATATCACCGGTAAGCACGACAAAATTCTCAATATTGTTATTCACAATGTGATCCTGCAGCTTAGTTCTTTCCCAGTTGTATCCATCCCACTGGTCATTGTTCACAGGGGTGCCGAAGATCTCCAAAGGAGCCATCATAACCTGCTGCCCCATTATATTCCATTGGGCACTTGAATTGTCCAGCTCATTGATCAGCCAATTGTATTGAATAGTGCCTAGTATTGTTCTGGTTGAATCATTGCTACCCGCAGATTGCTCTGTTCTTCCTTCAAGGCGCGTATCACACATATAAAATTTTGCAAGGTCGCCATATTCGATGGTTCTGTAGATACTTCCACTTCCGGGTGCCGTTCTAATCGGCATCCATTCGTGATAAGCTTGCATCGAGTAGGCCTTTCTGTCTACCCAAAGTCCTTCCGGTCCTTCAGAATGATTTTCTGCCCCATCCTTATACGAATCATTTGCCGATTCATGATCGTCCCAAACAGTGATAAATGGATACTGCTGATGCAGCATCCTGAGGTCATCATCTAGTTTATAATGTGAATGCCTGACACGATAATCTGTTAAAGAAATTATTTCATTTGTTGGGGCATTGTCTCTGCCGGCGATGTTAGCGGAATATCCTCCGGCTTCATATTCGTAGATGTAATCTCCCAGATGCAAAACCGCACTAAAATCATTTCGTTGCAGAAGTCTGGCATAAGCATTAAAATAGCCATGCTCGTAATTAGAGCATGAAACCACGGCAAATCTCAGGCTATCAATATCTCCCACCGGAGCCGTAAAAGTCCGCCCTCTTACTGAATATTTGTTCAAGGAATAAAAGT
>JAAZYJ010000264.1 GCA_014239715.1 Flavobacteriales bacterium | reverse complement strand
TCTCTGAAAATAAAGACGATATCATATTTTGAGGCACGGATTGCAGCCTGTTTCCTTTTCTTAATGTATTTCAACATTAATCTTGTTTTCTTCCAATAATTGCCTTTTGAATAGAACAGTTTGTCTTCTTCTTCACTGATCAGGAACGACAGCTCACAGTTAAAACCTTTTGACCGTAGAAAATCAAAATATTGTTCGAATCTAAACCTTTGACCGGGTGATCGGTCTGGTCGATGAAGTGCTATGAATAATACATTTTTGATCCTAATCAGACTTTCTTCCTACCGCATGCCAATAAGGCATATCGGACGAAACTACAATATTATCCAATCCGCAGGATTCAAGAAGCTGAATTAGCTCTTTTTTTGAGAATCTTTGCTCCAAAGGAGTACCGAACCGGTCGAGTGCGTCATTTCGAATTATTTTCCAGCTTTTGTCAGCATAATATGAAAGTGGAATCTTTCTCAAGAATGCCTCTGAAAATTTGAGCCATTTAAGGCAGCGTGTAAAGATCACCAATGGTAAATAAACGAACAGGGCAATACACTCGCAGGCAAATTTTTTCAGGGTTTTTGGTAGCGATGAGACCAACACTCTGAATAAATTGACGGCGCCGAACAGGACCCTATACAATTTACCTCTATTGTCCAGATCATAGTATAGATAGATGAGGAAATGCCCGCCTGCTTTCAATTTCTTGATAGTATCTGAAATGGCTTTGTGTGTGTCAGGAATATGATGGTATACGCCGATTCCCATGGCAAAATCAAAACAGTCGTCTTCAAATGGTATTGAGCCTACCGTAGCTTGAGTAATTCTGACATTCCCAAGGTTTTTGGTAAGTTCTGATGCCGATAATACAGACGTGCTGGGGTCAATTGCTTCAATAAACTTGACTTTGTCGGATAAGTAGTATGACCACCTTCCGGTACCACAACCAAGGTCAAGCACTAAAGAATCCTTATGACACATTTCGTTGGTTACTATGTCAAAATACTGGTCGCCGGCAATAGAAATTTCCTCGTCTGAAAAATGCCCGAACTTGGTCCATTCATCCCCAAAGGAATCTACCGTATCGTGATCAATATTGTCCTCTTTTTCTACTAGAAATGAAGGGATCTCTGCCCCTTTGTGTTTTATGATTCTTGTTGGTTTCTTGGAATAGAGTAGCATCAATTATTCTTCTAACCAAATGGGTGGGATCTTATCCAAGATCTCAATGTCGCCAAATTTATTGCTTTTTCGGGAACCGTTGTTTGTTGCCCAAACCGCCATCTTTTTCAATCCATCTTCTAGTGAAGTGTAGCTCTGCTGATTGAAAATTTTGCTTGCTTTTGAATGATCAGCGTAGGCGTGTACCACCTCGTTTCTGGCTTCCAGGAATTTGAGATCACCGTTGATCCCCATTACTTTTTGAGTGGTTTCAGCAAGCTCTTTAACTGTGTATTCCTGATCCGCACCTATATTGAATATTTCATTAATGGCTTCAGGATAATTGACGCAATTGGCAATGTGCGGCGCAACATCACCAATATAGCTGAATGCTCGAGTTTGCTGTCCGTCTCCAAAAACGGTCAGCTCTTTACCCTGCATCAGCTGATTCATGAATATGCCAACTACATTTCTGTATCGATCACCTATATTTTGATATTCACCATAAACGTTGTGAGGCCGGAAAATAACATAATTCAATCCAAACATTTCTCTTGCCGTTTTGAGATCCTGTTCCACCGCAAATTTTGCCACGCCATATGGATCTTCGGGATGTGGGTAGTCATTTTCGGTCATGGGAGGAGCTATACCACCGTATACAGCAATTGAAGAAGTGAAAACAAAACAGCTGACCCCGAATTTGATCGATGCATTGATCAAATTAACACTACCTATAAGGTTATTGTTGTAATTGAATCGCCGGATAAAATGACTTAATCCTTCCGCTGCGTAGGCCGCAAGATGATATACATAGTCGAAACGATGCTTTTCAAAAAGCTCCAGCACCAGTGCGTAATCTGTGATAGACCCATTAACAAAGACTGCTTTAGGGTTTACATTATCTTCATACCCTCCGCTCAAATCGTCCAAAACTACAACGTTATGGCCAAGGTCGATGAGCTCGTTGGTGACATGTGCGCCAATAAATCCTGCTCCGCCCGTTACTAAAGATGATTTCATACTTTTTTTATTACTGGCAAATATAGTTAGCACAATTTTAACTCCTATTCACGGATTACCTTTTTAGTATATTTGAACGGACCTAGGAGCTGAAATGATTAAACTACCCGAACAAAATACCCCGAGATGGCTGATTTTCCTAGTCGATATGGGGATCTGTATTCTGTCACTTACAATAGCTTATGCCATACGTTTTGATTTTTTTGCAGATACAACTGTTTTTATGGAAAAGGAGTGGAAGCAATTGGAATGGGCCTTTCCTATATTTTTGCTTGTGCGAGCGGTGTCATTTTATTTGGCGAGAACCTACCGTGGGATTATTCGATATACCAGCACTGAAGATGCGAAAAGATTGTTTTTTACGATTGCTTGCGGATCTGTCCTATTTGCGTTGATCTCTCCCGTTCGCTATCACTTTGTGGATAGCTTTTATTTTCTGCCGCGTCCTATTATTATTCTTGATTTCTTGATCACCCTTTTTCTTATGCTGTCCAGCAGGTTCATGATAAAGCTGCTTTATATCGAAACAAGGAAGAAGGGGAAAGTGAAAAGAACAATCATTATTTACGGTTCAGGGGAGCTTGGTTTAATACTTAAGCGGGCTCTTGATCAGGACCATAAGCACCAGAATTCCTTGTTCGCATACGTCGACGATGATACAAAGAAGGTTGGAAAGAGGTTAGAAGGTGTGAATATTCAATCTACTTCAGACCTGCCTGCAATTCTTGATAAAAATGAAATTGACAGCTTGATCATAGGTGTTTTGAAACCTGAAATGGCTAACAAGAAAAAGGTAATAGATATTTGCATCGATCATGGGGTTGAGACGCTTTCAATACCACCTGTTGAAAGCTGGGTTAACGGCGAGTTAAAGGCAGGTCAGATCCGAAAAGTGAAAATTGAGGACCTCTTGGGGAGGAAACAGATCAAATTATCTAAGGATAAGATCAGCAATGAACTAAATGGTAAACGTATACTGGTTACGGGAGCTGCAGGATCAATTGGTTCAGAAATAGTTAGGCAAGTACTTCGGTTCAGTCCGGAACAAGTGGTGATGTTGGATCAGGCGGAATCCGCATTGTATGACGTGCATAATGACCTGAAAGAAAAGAATAACGAGTTGCTTACGTTGGTAATTGGAGATGTTGCCAATTTTCACCGAATGAAAAATCTGTTTTCCACATTCAAACCCCATATTGTATATCACGCCGCTGCGTACAAGCACGTTCCTCTAATGGAAGATAATCCGTCTGAGGCAATATTAACCAATGTCCGGGGCACAAAAATACTCGCGGATCTCGCCGGTGAGTTTGGTGTGAAGAAGTTTGTAATGATCTCTACGGATAAGGCGGTAAATCCGACAAATGTAATGGGTGCATCGAAACGGATCGCAGAGATTTATTGTCAATCATACAATGCGACCAGCGGTACCCAATTTGTAACAACAAGGTTTGGTAATGTCTTGGGAAGTAACGGATCTGTTATCCCTTTGTTTGAAAGACAGATTAGAGAAGGAGGACCGGTTACGGTTACTCATGAGGAGGTGACCAGATTTTTCATGACCATTCCGGAGGCTTGTCAATTGGTTCTGGAAGCGGGAATCATGGGTGAAGGGGGAGAGGTTTTTGTTTTTGACATGGGAGAATCAATAAAAATTATAGATCTGGCTAAAAAGATGATAAGCTTGAGTGGTTTGAAACTTGGGGAGGATATAGATATAAAGATCACAGGACTGAGACCGGGAGAAAAATTGTACGAGGAATTACTGACAGCGGAAGAAAATACGTTGCCGACACACCATCCGCAAATTATGATCGGTCGTGTCAAGGAATACGACTATAAGGAAGTAGATTCGGTCATATTGCAGCTGATCGATTCATTTGAAGGTCAACAAAACACGGATATTGTTTTGAAGATGAAAAAGATCGTTCCGGAATTTATAAGCAAGAATTCGGATTACTCTACGTTGGATGACTGACCCTGCACTCGCCTGTTGAGTTGGGGATTAAACTCAATCCAGTATCTGTTGGGAATATAGAATGAGTATATTTGCAGACAAACAGATCAGGGAAAAAATGAGCACAGTAGCAGCAATTACAAGTGAAGTAGAAAAAGAGATTGAAGGCTTTTTGGGTGGTTTAGAGTCCAACAGCATAGTTTTCGAATACAAAGAAGAATCGGGGCACATGAAACTGGATTTGATCACAGTTAATCCAAGACACAAGCAGTCCTTTTTATTCCATAGTACAGAGGGGTTGACAAAAGAAGATTGCCTTTTTAAAATGTTGGCCTATTTGAGGGAATATAAGGTGAAGGAAAGTTCTTACACGGTTCAGTGGAGTTTAATGGGGGCAGAAGTCCTGCATACCTCGTACTTCCGAGCAAATAACATACTAAGTGCGCTTGATAAATTTTATCACGGTAGAGACCTTAATTCGATCGTTGTATTCAGTGTCGTATTAAATCCAATTGCCTAATGAATGGCGTGTATCCTGTAGAAATTCGATTTAAGGATATTGATCTTGCCGGACACGTGCACAACAGCGTTTACTTGTCTTATTTCGAACAGGCAAGGATCTCTTTATTTAATGAGTTTGTTGCTAAAGACTGGGATTGGAAGACCAATGGGTTGATTCTGGCTAGAAATGAGGTCGATTATATACTTCCGGTTTACCTTAGCGATAAGGTGCAGGTCCGTGTTTATTGCGATCATATAGGGACAAAGAGCTTTACACTGTCTTATGAGCTATTTTCTGAAAATGATCAGGGAGATCGCAATGTACACACAAAAGGCAGAAGCATTTTGGTTTGCATGAACTACAAGAAACAGGAAACTGTAGCTATATATGAGGGTTGGTCAGAGGCTCTTCAGATACTATAAAAGAATAATATGCGTTATTAATTACGTATGTCATGGAAATTACATTCCTTAAATAGTTGTTGGCAAACACATCCATTCGTTGAAAAAAACAGCAAATTAGTCGATGAATTAAAACAATTCGTCGTATATTCCCGTTGGATTAATGTCAATTTATTAACGTAACAATAAAACCTTATGTCTGAAAAGTACAAGTATTCATGCCCAAAGTGTACAGCCGGATTGAGTCGGGACGGGGAAGTGATGCTAACTATGACTCGTAATACCGGTGAAAAGACGAACTTGATTTTGCACCCTAAACCTGGCGTTTACGGATACTACTGTAACCCTCCTTTAGCATTAGAGGATGGTGAACTAGTGGAGTGCTATTGCCCTTACTGTTGGGAAACCTTGAAATCGGAGAGCTTTCCGAACTTTGTATCGTTGAAGCTGCACAAGCTGGATGGCGTTGCAGTGAAGGTGCTGTTTTCCCGATTGGTAGGACAACACAAGACCTATATCGTAAATGAAGAGTTTACAGAAAAGTATGGGAATGGATCAAAAAAGATTCTTAGTGCCGTCTCTTAGTCTAGTGCACTAACCGTGAATAGTTTCTT
>JAAZYJ010000205.1 GCA_014239715.1 Flavobacteriales bacterium | reverse complement strand
GTGTATCAAAGGATAAGAAATTATACACATGGGAGCTGAACAATTGGGCGGCTCAAGATAGTATTGTTCATGATCGACCCATAAAAAAAGTAGTTTCTCTTGACAGTGATGTACTTTTTATATGCGATTCCCAAAACAAGTGCTTCCTTCTTAAAGATGGGGAGCTCTCATCCGTATTACACGCTGGCAAAAAACAGATAACCAGTCTGTCAGGAAGTAATTCGCTGGTGGCCGTTGCTTCCGGAAAAACCGTTCACGTTTATCAAGATGGAAGGGTCGTTTCAGAAAAAACCATCATTCACGACCACGATGTCTCACACGTGATAATTGAACCCGGTCTGTTGGCCGTTGCAGATGTGAAAGGTCAGGTTGTAGTGTATGATCTGGCAGATCGTTCGGAAATGTTGCGAATTCCTGCTCATAAAAAGCCCATTACGGCGTTTGATCTTGACCTCGAAAAAAATATACTCGTTACTTCATCTTCAGATAGGACAACCGTTATATGGAGTTTATCTGATGGGATTTCTATTTCAAGTTTACGTTATACCGAACAAGAAATGCCTGAGGAGGTGCGAGCCATAGAAATAAGTCCGGATGGAAACACAATTGCATCATCAGCTTTCAGCAAGTCCTTGATCACCGGGTCGAAAACAAAAGACAATTCCATAAAGATCTGGAACGCCACCACCGGCAATCTGTACAAAGTGCTCAAAGGAGAGGTTAACCCTCTCCAGGCATTTTGTTTCCATCATGAACAGAACATATTGTATTCTGTTCAGAACAACAAGTTATCGATCTGGGATCTGGATTACAGTGAGCGAAAAACTGAATTTACTTTACACAAAAGAGAAATTATCAAGGAAGAGGTGGCCTCCCAAATCGCAAAGAATCTTGAAAAGGATAAGGTCATCAATAGCTTCAATAAATTCAAATCATTTGCGAACAGGAAACTCAACTTAAAAGACTTAGACCTTGACGAGAAAGCGAAAGAAAAGTCTATCGAATCCGGAACCGCAATAATCCGAAAAAAGACAACGAAATACGATCGCATTTACGTTTCTCAAACCGGATCCTATTTAATCACACAGTTTCTGGATGATGAAATTCGGCTTTATGATCTAGAAAAGGATGACCCAAAACAGATAAAACAGATCGACACGGGGCAGGAGACAATGATAAATGATATTAGTCTGGATCCGAAGGAGCGCTATATTGCTCTGGCCGGATCAGGAGACAAGGCAATTTCAATCTTGAGCCTGAAAACCGGAAATTTGGTTAAGCTGCTCGCAACAGAAAAAAAAGAAAGCAAGAGCCCTCTTAATGTTGATATCACCGAGGCCAGAGCCTTAAGTTTCGACACGAAAGGAAATCGTTTGTCGGCATTGTTCAATACAGGCCTAATTATGGTATGGGATGTTGAATCCTGGGAGCAATTGCTGCAGATAGACCTGAAGGGAGGCTTTAGCCAGCATGCTTTCCTTCATTACACAAAAGATGGAAAGTTTTTTACGGTTCCATCTGTTTTGGGTGTCATGAAAGTTGATGCCGCCTTGATGATCCCGCTGAACACGAAGCAACCAAAAATAAAAGGCGCTCCATTAATGACGCATGTTCCTTCAGACTATATCGTCTCTAAAGACAAGGGCCATCTTCATTTTTTAAACCTGTCGACAAATGAATCAGTCCAGTCGGTTCCCCTTGACACCAAAATGATCTGCTCCGTTGAATTCAACAAATTCGGATACGTGGGAGTCGGATTGAAAACCGGAGAGGTAAAGGTCTTTGATCCCGAAACAGGAAAGGAAAGATTTACCATGGTTAGCTCCGGAGATCATGCGATATTCAAAACCCCGGGAAATTATTACAAAGCGACCAAGGAGGGGGTTGCTTTGGTGACCTTCCGCGTAGGCCATGAATCTTTTCCATTTGAACAGTTTGACGCTAAATACAACAGGCCCGACATGCTGCTTGCTGCTATGAACAGTGACAAAGAGGACTTAAAGAAACTCTATTACAGCGCCTACAATAAGCGTCTTAAAAAGCTTGGGCTTGAGGAGGGCAACTTGAAGGAGGGGCTCGAACTTCCTAAGGTTTCAATAAATAATACAAGCCAGCTCCCGTTGGTAACTGCTGATCAACAGATCACACTTGATGTATCCGCCACGGCTTTACACTACGACCTGAAAAAGATGAATATCTGGGTTAATAATGTGCCGGTATACGGGTCAGGTGGAATGCCTGTTTCTGGCAAGGATCACAATCACATGGCCACTTTTAATCTGGTGTCCGGAATAAATAAAATACAGGTCTCTTGCATTAACACCAACGGTTCAGAAAGTCTCAGACACACCATTGATGTAGAGTGCACAGCCAAGATAAAGCCCGACCTTTACGTAATTGCAATTGGAACATCAAAGTATAAGGATTCGGACTTCGATCTTAATTATGCCGCAAAAGACGCAACAGATGTCGCCAATTTGCTTAAAGAGTCCAAAGCTGCATTCAATCAAATTCATGTTAAAACCCTGACCGATGAACGTGTTAGCAAAAGTAATTTTGTCGGGCTAAGATCTTTTCTGGATAGTGGAAAAGTGAATGATGTTGTTATTCTTTTTATTGCAGGACACGGACTGTTGGATAGTGAGCTGGATTATTATTACGGCACACATGATGTTGACTTTAACAGTCCGAGCTTTTCCGGGCTTAAATACGAAAAGATCGAAGCTTTGCTCGACAGCATTTTACCCCTTAAAAAAATTCTCATCATGGACACATGTCATAGTGGGGAAGTGGAAAAAGACGAGGTGGAAAAAGATGAAAGTGTCCCTGAAAAAACAGATGTGGTTTTCAGATCGGCTGGACCCGGAATAAAGCAAGAGGACGGTGTAAGTCCGACAAGAATGATGAATGAATTGTTCAATGATCTTCGAAGAGGAACGGGTGCAACGGTAATCGCCAGTGCGGGGGGAGTTGAATATGCTATGGAGGGCAGTCAATGGCAGAACGGCCTCTTTACCTATTGCTTTCTGAACGCACTTAGAAATCAAAGAGCGGATATCAACTCTGACGGTATAATCATGCTTTCTGAAGTCCAGGAGTGGGTGAGCCATCAGGTCAGGGAATTGTCAGGTGGTGCACAATCACCAACAACAAGGATACAGAACATTGCATTAGACTATCAGGTCTGGTAAAGCGTTTCTCCGAGTATGGCAGGTCAATAATTGTGTGTAATTCTTATAAATTCAATTATTTTGTTTATTGTTTTGAACATTTTGTTAAACAAACTGTTTGATTATAAAAGTTTGACGATGAAAAATGATTTAACTACAATTGAACAGCTAGAGAAAAAGGTTGATTCAAAACAAAAAATTCAAGACGTACTTGAGCTATATACTCATTTCTCTGCCACAAACCCAACAGACGTGAAAGCCCTTTGGAAAATCGGGAATCTTTACATGCTTCTTGGAGCGGGACACTCTAATAGCAAAAAGGAGAAAAAATTAAACTATCGCAAAGCAATTAATTATTGTGAAAAGGCAATGATGGTAAACGAAAACTTCAAAAAAAGTGTTGATGAGGGCAACTCCATTGTTGACTCAATTCAGCATTTAGATGATCAGTATTTGCATGCCATGGGGTTTTGGTACACTGCACGATTTTATTATTTCAAAGAATGCTTGTCCGGGGTAGAACGGTTATTGAACACAAAATTGATTACCGATAATTATTTTGCGATTGCAAGAATTGAAGAGATCGATGAGAATTGGGAAGGCGGTGGAAATATAATGTCCAAGGCTATCTACCTTATATCACTTCCAGAAAAGTTTGGTGGCTCAAAGAAACAAGCAGCAACTGAATTTGAAAAAGCAGTTCGCGTTGGCCCTAATTACATTGTTAACCGATGGGCTCGCGCAAAATACCTGCACAGTCTGACCGGGAATAACAAGGCATTTATTGAAGATCTTAAATGGGTTTTAAATCAAAACCCCCATGATGCGGGCAATTTGTTACCTTGGAATTTATACTTTCAGAAACAATCACGGAAAATGCTTGCGAGTTTGGGTATTCCCCATTGATTTCCTTTTGGGCCATAGAGTGATCGATCAAAAGCCTTTTCCGGTTATCGGAAAGGCGAGCCAAGCTTATATGTTTTTCTTTCAAAAGAATTATCCAGAACTTCGTTCATAATCGGCACATATAAGCCCCATTTTCACAATATGTTCAGCGATCTGAACTGCATTTGTTGCGGCTCCCTTTCTAAGGTTATCCGATACGATCCACATATCAAGCGAATTGGGATTAGATTCATCCCGACGAATTCTGCCAACGAAAACATCGTCTTTATTTTGAGCATAAAGTGGCGTAGGGTATTCGTTCATTTCCGTATTGTCCTGAAGCGTAACTCCGGGTGTGTCTGCCAGCTGTCTCTTTAGCAAAGAAAGTTCGTAGTCTTTCTTCATAGACACGTTCACTGCTTCCGAATGTCCACCAACAACAGGTATGCGTACCACTGTGGCCGTAATTCTTATCCTATGATCTCCCAGTATTTTACGCGTTTCATGTACCAGCTTCATTTCCTCCGTTGTGTATCCATTCTCTAGAAAGTCGCCCCCATGAGGGAAGCAGTTCAGGTCAATTGGATGCGGGTAAACCATCTTTCCATCTATTCCATTTCTTTCATTTTCCATTTGCCGCGCGGCATCAACTCCCGTTCCGGTTACAGATTGGTACGTTGATATTACCAGCCTTTCAATTCCATAGTACTTGTGTATTGGCAAAAGGGCCAAAACCATCTGAATGGTTGAACAGTTCGGGTTGGCAATGATCTTGTCCTCTTTCGTTAGGTTTTGTGCGTTGATCTCAGGAACAATTAGCTTTTTGTCCTCGTCCATTCTCCATACCGAGCTATTGTCAATTACGGTTGTTCCAATCTCTGCAAACTTCGGGGCCCACTGCTTCGAGACATTCCCCCCGGCAGAGAACATTGCGATGGCAGGCTTTTCTTTGAGTGCCTGCTCCAGATTAATTACGCTGTGCTCTTTGCCCTCCCACTCAATTCTTTGGCCAAGGCTATTTTTAGAAGCAACCAACAACAGCTCAGTAATCGGGAATTTCCTTTCAGCCAGAACTTGCAACATCACCGTGCCTACCATACCTGTGGCTCCAATAATCGCTACTTTCATACGCATTCATTTGCCATCAAATGTACTATATTTACGAATCAAGCGTCGGAGTATGTGGATGAAAAGAAAATCCAATTATTTTTTGTTAACCTCTTTGTTGTTATTCGTTAACGCTTTAACAATAAGCGCTCAATTCACCGATGATTTCTCAGATGGAGATTTTACTTCATCGCCCACCTGGTCCGGCGATAATTCATTATTTGCAATTGATGCCAATCAATTACGGTCAAACAGTCCCGGTGCTGCGACCTATTATTTAAGTACACCCAGCACGTTGGCCCTTGATGCACAATGGGAGTTTACAATCGATTTTCAGCTT
>JAAZYJ010000225.1 GCA_014239715.1 Flavobacteriales bacterium | reverse complement strand
AGCACCGTTCAAGCTTGGTCTTCAACACTACAGCATTCAGAATGGGATCCTTTCATATGTTGATTCAACAATGCTTTTTGGTATTCAGCTGAAGAATCTTGACCATTCCGGTAGTGGTGATTTTACGTTGGAAGAGCTGGTGCTGTCCACAAAAACGAAAAGCTCCGCAGCCACGGTGAATTATGATGGAGTAGAGTACATGTCAGAAGTACAAGCGGATATCGATTGTGACATCAAGATGAATTTGTCGGAGATGCGATTTGAATTTCAGGAAAATACCGCCAGGCTGAACGACTTTGAATTGGGATTTGATGGTTGGTTCGAAATGGCCGAGGAACATTATGACATGGACATTTCAATGGAGGCTGAAAACACAAAGTTCAAAAGCTTATTGTCCCTTGTTCCCGGTGCATATAGTCCTGATTTTGGAGAAATTAGAACAGATGGTACGATCGGGTTTTCGGGAAGGGTTTACGACAAGTACTCTGACAATTCAATGCCGGGGTTCGGATTAAACCTATCCGTTGACAATGCATTTTTCCAATATCCTGACCTTCCTGGTAAAGTAGAAAAAATCGATGTGGATGTCAGGGTAGAACGGGAACCCGGTGCTGACCTGGACAATCTTGTTGTTGCTATTGAAAAGGCACATGCTGAGTGGACAGAGAATTTTATCGACTTGACATTGTTGTTGACAAAACCTATGTCGGATCCTAATTTCAGATCTTCTATTCGGTCGCATGTTGACTTGTCCAGCCTCGAAGGAATTGTACCTATGGAAGAAGGAGATTCTTATGGAGGGGTGATCAAAACAGACCTGAAATTCAAGGGAGCCATGTCCGATGTAATGGAAGAGAATTATGAGGCAGTAGAAGCGAGTGGAGAGGCTGGTTTGGATGCACTTGTTTATGGAACGGCTTCACTGCCTTATCAGGTAAGGGTCGATCAGGCTTTGCTCCGATTTGATCCGGGATCTATCGCTCTGGACGAGTTTAATGCCACCTTGGGAAGGTCTGACATGGCCATGTCTGGTAGAATTACCAATTATTTGCCCTATGTATTCAGGGATGAGCCGCTAATGGGAGAATTAGCCTTCAATTCAAAGTTTCTTGATCTCGACGAGCTAATGGGCATAGAGGAAAGTGCTGCTGCCCCTGATAGCACAGAATATGCCGGTACGGCGGATCAGGAAGAAGAAGTTTCCGGAGTGGTAGCCCTACCGGATAATGTGAATTTTACGCTGGCTGCTGAAGTAAACGAAATGCGCTACGACAGCATGTCAATAGAAGCGATCTCAGGCAAGGTTGTTATAGCGAACAGCGTTGCCACACTGGAGGACCTTGGCATGCAATTGTTAGGCGGTGGATTGATCATGAACGGAACCTACAGCACTAAGGATCCGAAACATCCTATGGCATCTTTTGGTTTTGATATGATGAACATGGACATCAATAAAACGGCCCGATATGTAAATACTGTTGATAAATTAATGCCGATCGCCAAAAATTGTACCGGTTCATTTTCATCGAAAATGGGATTCAATTCGGAGCTCGATCAAAATTGGATGCCGGTAATGTCAACACTGATCGGAGATGGGAATTTTTCAACCAAAAAGGTATTTGTTGAAGGATTTGAACCGTTGAACAAGCTTGCTAAGGCCGTCAAGATCGATCGACTTTCGAAACAAACGATCAACGATGTGAAGTGTTTTTTCAAAATTGTTGATGGAAAAGTATACGTGGAGCCCTTCGAAGTGAACATGGGAAGCATCAACGCTCAGATCTCAGGAAATACGTCGCTTGAGCAGGAAATTGATTATGATCTGAAATTGAATATCCCGAGAAGCGAGCTGGGTTCACAAGCCAATGCATTTGTAGATGGTCTTCTTTCACAAGCCGCTGATCAGGGGGTTGACCTTGAGCTGGGAGAAGAAATACCCGTAGATGTAAAAATGACAGGCACGGTGCTGGATCCGAAAATATCCACCAATCTGAAAGGACAGGGAAAAGGTGTGGTTGATGAGGTGAAGGAACAAGTAGTGGACAAAATAAATGAGGAAATTGAGAATGTGGATGAACAGCTGCAGGCAAAGGTGGATGAGATCATGAGTGATGCAAATGCAAAGGCTGATCAGCTGAGAGCTGAGGCTAAAAAGCAGGCTGATGTGGTACGTAAGGAAGGAAAAAATGTAGCAAAATTGACCAGAGAAGAAGGGGAGAAGCAAGCTCAGAAATTACTGGATGAGGCCAGAAAGAAAGGGCCGATCGCGGTTAAATTGGCAAAACCGGGTGCTGATAAGATCATTAAAGAGGCCAACACTCAGGCGAGTAACATTGAATCGGAAGCCAATAAAAAAGCGGACGGCATTGAGGCGGAAGCCGGCAAACAAGCGGATAAGATAATGGTGGAAGCACAGCAGGAGGCAGATAAGATCAAATTGGAGAAAAGGGTAGGGGAGTGAGGTTCTTCTGAATTCTGCTGATTCAATTAGATTTGATTGCTACTCCTTCTCTTTCTTTGGAGCTCGCCAAAAGATGTTTCCTTCAAAAGTGATCACTTGTTTGGCCATGTCATGAAGCTTTCCAATTAGGGCCGGCTTTCGATACCCAGGGATTACCTGAACATCAAATATTTCGTCTACGGTATCCAGATAATCCAGCTGTCCTATGGTCTTTCTGTTTTTAAGATCGTAGACGATCACGCCGGCATGAGCAGAGTTTTCTTTTACTTCAAGATGATTAAACGTATCGGATGATTCCCTGATTTTTGATTTACCAATGAATAGGT
>JAAZYJ010000239.1 GCA_014239715.1 Flavobacteriales bacterium | reverse complement strand
CCGGACTTAGCTCAAAACCCACCAACCTATCCAGAACTCTCCGCGCTTGTTGCGCATTGACAAGATCAACGTTAATTCCCCTTGGATTATCAATTGCAGTGGTAACGGCTGACTTGGTTATTTCATTAAATGTGATCCTCTTCGTTCTGTCTTCAGACAATTTCAAGGATTCAAATAAATGCCATGATATTGCCTCTCCTTCGCGATCCTCATCCGTAGCAAGCCATACCATTTCAGCATTCTTTGCCAGCTTCTTCAGTTCGGTTACAACTGCTTTTTTATCCGGAGACACGGCATAGTCAGGTTTATAATTGTCATTGACATCAATGGCTAACCCTTTCTTGACCAGGTCACGAACGTGGCCAAAACTCGATTTTACAACAAAATCAGCGCCTAAATACCCTTCAATTGTCTTGGCTTTAGCCGGTGACTCAACAATAACTAGATTCTTTGCCATATCATTTTCTAATTAGGTTAATTATCCGATTTTTTTTGCAAAGAAATAGAAAAATAACGTTGCCAAACAAATGGATCGACGTTAGATCCTGACCTATATTATTATATAATATAAATTTTTAAACTTTTTTTTCTGCCATTTTGACATACTTGTGGTATTTGAGTACTTTTGCATTCCAGAAGAAGGAAATATCTAGCAATGATGGAGGATAAAACAATAGTGGAGGAAAGGCAGGGTACTGCTACAGTGGTTTCAAGCACAACTGATCCCAGTCGTAAAATATACATTGAAAGCTACGGGTGTCAAATGAATTTTTCCGACAGCGAGATCGTTGCTTCCATACTTAATCAATCAGGGTTTGGAACGACTAGAAACCACGAAGAGGCCGATGTGATATTGCTCAACACCTGTTCCATTCGGGAAAAAGCTGAACAAACAGTTCGGAACAGGTTGAATGCCTTCAGAAAGCAGAAAAAAGAAAATGCTGGATTGGTGGTGGGAGTTCTTGGCTGCATGGCGGAAAGGATGAAGCAAAGCTTACTTGAAGAGGAAAAACTTGTTGACCTTGTAGTGGGACCAGATGCCTACAGAGACCTTCCTAATTTAATAGAAGAAGTAGACGGTGGGCAAAAGGCGGTGAATGTTCTTTTATCACGAGATGAAACCTACGCTGACATCAGCCCGATAAGATTAGGTTCTAATGGGGTATCCGCATTTATTTCTATTATGAGAGGGTGCGACAACATGTGTTCTTTCTGTGTCGTTCCTTTTACCCGAGGGAGAGAAAGAAGTCGAAACCCACTCTCAATTGTTGCTGAAGCCAAAGAGCTCTTCCAGCGTGGCTACCGTGAAGTTACTCTACTAGGGCAAAATGTTGATAGCTACAAATGGAATCTGAACAAGAAAGGAGAAGTTGAAGATGGAAGTCAACCCACTGTTAATTTCGCAGAGTTAATGGAAATGGTAGCTAAAATAAATCCCGATCTAAGAATTCGCTTCTCAACCTCTCACCCAAAAGACATGACGGACGAGGTCCTTCATGTCATGTCGAAATACGATAACATTTGCAAGTACATCCACCTTCCGGTACAATCAGGAAATTCTGAAATACTCGATAAAATGAATCGTGGGTATACACGTGAATGGTATTTGAACAGGATTGAGGCTATTAACAGAATCCTACCCGGCTGTGCGATCTCAACGGATATTATTTGTGGGTTTTGCAGTGAAACCGAAGACCAACACGCAGATACACTTTCTTTAATGAAAGAAATAAAATACGACTTTGCATACCATTTCTTTTATAGTGAAAGGCCCAAAACCCTTGCAGAAAGAAAGTACGAAGATGACATCCCTATGGATGTTAAAAAGAGACGACTGAAAGAAGTTACTGAAATTCAAAGATCGCATTCGCTGGAGCATCATCAGAAATACATAGGCACTGTTCAGAAAATATTGATCGAGGGCCCGTCGAGAAAATCAATTGAACAACAATGCGGAAGAAATACCCAAAATGCCATGGTAGTATTTGACAAGAGTGAATATGCTGCCGGGCAATACATCGACGTGCTTATTGAAGACTGCACTGCAGCTACTTTATTTGGCCGGGTCATGAATTAATGAAATAGTATGACAATTCAACAAGTAAAACAACGATTTGGAATCATAGGCAACGCCGGTGGCTTGGACAGGGCGATAGATGTGTAGAGGATATTTAGTTTTTTGAAACCAAAGTTAATGAAAAATGTTTTTTGCCATCTAACCACATATTTCTAAATTCAAATCCAACATCACTTAGTAGTTTCTT
>JAAZYJ010000202.1 GCA_014239715.1 Flavobacteriales bacterium | reverse complement strand
CTGCGGCAATTTCAACTCCCATACTTGCGGCTTTTTGCCAATCAACGCATGCAGCATCAAGATCTCTAAGCATCTCTTTCGCAATTCCTCGATTGTAATAAGCATATGCATATTCCGGATCCTTACTAATTGCAGCATCACAATCCTGAACAGCTTCATCATACTTTTCCAATCGGATCTCCGCTGAAGCCCTGTTGTTCAGAGCATAGGCGTAATCCGGTTTTAACTTGATGGCCTGAGAAAAATCTGAAACCGCACCTTCATAATCCTCTAACTCATATTTCGCCATACCCCGATTGTTGTAAGCAATGTAATAGTCACTCTTTAATCGAATGGCCTGATTGTACTCAGATACTGCCCCTTCAAAATCTTTGTTCTTTCTTTTAGCAGAGCCAAGATTGTTGTAGGCAAAAGACAATCCAGGGTCACTTTTAACAGCCATATTGTAATCAGCTATTGCACCTTGAAGGTCTCCCATTTTGCGTTTTGCACTACCCCGGTCATTGTAGGCATAAGCGTACTTCTTGTTCAGTAAAATAGCTCGGTCATAATCTTTCACCGCAGATTGATAATCCTCCTTCTGAAAGCTCAGCATACCACGATAATAAAAATATTTGGCCTCTTTTTTGGTCAGTTCAATTGCCTCAGAAATTGATGCAAAAGCTGCGTCTCGATTGTTGCTCTCCAATTCTGCAATTCCGATTTCAAAATAGGCTTCATGATAAGTTGAATCCTTTTTTAACGTACTCTTAAAATCACCAATGGCCTTATCGTATTGTTTCATAGACAAGTAAGCCATTCCTCGGTTAAACGAGGCTTTTGAAAATTCAGGCAGAACATTTAAGGACAGGTTGAACTCATCAATAGCTTGTGAAAATTTATCTTGCTCCATAAATGTAACGCCTAAATTATAGTGGCGTTCTGCCTCTGCTACCTGAAACAAACTGTCATTTTGAATCAATGAGTCCTTCTTCGCCTGCAGTTCTTCGTCCTGAGCAAATAAACTCCCACAAATGAGGAGGATAAAAAAGATTGAAAATATTAGTCTCATTTTACTTATTTTACACCGGAAACGAATGTACAAAAATTATACCCTATAAATATTCACAGTCTATGGCGAAAAAGAAAATTATCAATAAGAAATCGGAAATTTTTCTGGAAAAGTATCTGAACAATCCTTCACCTACAGGATTTGAATCTGAAGGGCAAAAATTATGGCTTGAATACATAAAAAATTACATAGATGAGTATTTCGTTGACACATATGGTTCCGTTGTTGGAATTGTCAACCCGAAAGCCAAATACAAAGTTGTTATAGAAGCCCATGCTGATGAAATTTCCTACTTCGTGCATTATATTACGAAGGATGGTTTTATTTATTTGCGAAAGAACGGTGGGTCTGATCATCAGATCGCGCCGTCCAAACGGGTTAATATTCATACAGACAAAGGCATGATCAAAGCGGTCTTTGGTTGGCCTGCGATCCATACTCGGAGGCCTAAAGAGGAAAGCCCTACACTTAAAAATATTTTTCTTGATTGCGGTTGTTCATCGAAGCAGGAAGTTGAAAAACTAGGTATTCATGTTGGATGCGTGGTTACATACGAAGACGAGTTCATGGTTTTGAATAAGAACAAATATGTAGGACGAGCTTTAGATAACAGAATGGGGGGATTCATCATCGCAGAGGTTGCCCGCGCGTTGAAAGAATCTGCATCTGAATTGCCATTTGGACTTTATATTGTCAACGCTGTTCAGGAAGAAGTGGGCCTAAGAGGCGCACAAATGATAGCCGAACGGATCAAACCAGACGTCGCTATCGTTACAGATGTATGTCACGACACGCAAACCCCAATGATCAATAAAATTGCTCAAGGAGATCTTAAAATGGGAAGTGGCCCGGTTCTAACCTATGGACCGGCCGTTCAGAACAACCTTTTGAAACACGTAATTGAAGTTGCTGAAAAAAATAAAATTCCTTTTCAACGACTAGCAGCATCAAGAGCTACCGGAACAGATACTGATGCCTTTGCCTATTCAAGTGATGGTGTTGCCAGCTGCCTTATCTCATTACCCTTGCGCTACATGCACACAACAGTGGAAACAGCGCACAAATCTGATGTTGAAAATGTAATTCGATTAATTCAAGAAACTTTGCTTGAGCTGAAGGCAGGGCAAGATTTCAGATATTTAAAATAGAGCTGTTGACTATTCGGTTACCAGTACTTTTTCCGAAAAAGTCTCTTTACCTGTCTTTGCTAATACAATGTATATTCCCGGTTTAAGATTATTCGTCTTATCTAGTTTTATGTCGAAAGAACCATCGAAATTTCGGGTATCATAAACCTCATGAACAATATGGCCGGTTGCATCGGTCATCATAAGCTGGATTTGTGCTTCGCCTAGTTTACATTCAGTTAATTTGGCATAACAGTTTACCGGGCAGGGATTAGGATACACGGTTAGAATACAAGAGCCATCTTCCAGTGTATACAGGTCAACAGCAATTGGAGAAAACATTTCAGATTCTCCATCATAATCGGTTTGTTTCAATTTATAGTATGACACACCCTCATAAGGTGCTGTGTCTTCAAAAGAATATCTGCACAGATTGTTAGTTGTTCCAGCTCCATCAATTTGTCCAATAACCTCATAGCTGAGTCCATTGCGACTCCTCAAAATTTCAAAATAGTTGTTGTTCTCCTCCGAGTTTGTTGTCCACTCCAACAACACATGTCCACCCTGAATCATTGCAGTAAAATCTGTAAGCTCTATGGGCAACGGCGTGCCAAATGTGAAGTATCCGGGAACGTCACCAGAACCAGAATTCCAGACTTCAGAATTGCATATGTATATCTTCTTGCTCGAACCGCCTCCACCAGCATCTTCGATGATACCACCAACTTCGACCGTTATGGAAGATCCACAGCCTAACCACAGTTTTGCTCCATTATCGAAACGGAGCTCCCCCAAAATATACACGTGTGTTTCGGGGGCATCATTGCAGGTTACATTATTCGTTGTTACTTCCACACGATGCCCGCTTTGTATGACAATAATATCTCCATTTGTAGGAACTCTTCCAAGGTCCCAAGTAGCCGGATCCTCCCAATCCCCATCTGCAATTGATGTTATTGTTGCTCCGAAAGAAAGGTTGACTAGAAAAAATAACAGACAGGTGGTGAAATGTATTTTCATTTTATGCTTGATAAGTTAGACCGGGTGTGATTTCACTTTATTAACGCTACAAAATTATTTCGAAATCTATATCGCTATATACAATTATGACAACATCGTCTTTTCTATGGACAAAAGGGCTATCAAGTCGTTTAATTCTACTAATTTAAGATCACTTTGTTTAGGATTCTCAGGCCCTAATTAAGTAGTATCTTCTCAGAATACGTCTGTTCGCCAGTCGTTGCTGAAATTATGTAAATGCCAGGTTTCAAATTATTGGTCTTGTCTATTTTAATATCGAAAGAACCGTCAAACCTCCTAGTATCATAAATTTCATTAACTATATGTCCCGTTGCATCAGTCATCATCAGCCTTAACTGAGGCGCTCCATTAGGACACTCACTTAGCCTCGCTCTACAATTTCCCGGGCATGGATTTGGGTAAACCGTAAAAACACACCCCCCCTCCTGTTCCTCTGAAAATATGTCGACTGCTTTAGGACCGAACTCTTCAGATTTTCCATCGTAATCAGTCTGTCGTAATTTGTAATAACTAGTACCCGCTGTCGGCTCAACATCAATGAAGCTATACGCCATCATAGTCGAAGAATTGCCAGCGCCTGCAACTTCCCCAATTGTCTCATAAGTTAACCCGTTTGTGCTTTTCAGCACCTCAAAATAATCATTGTTTTTTTCAGAGGCTGTTGTCCATTCAACTTCTACCTGACCGCTATAATTTTCTTCAACATTAAAATCTACCAGCTCAATAGGCAATGGAGAATTGGTAACACTTGCGATTACAAGGTTATCGAAAAATGTATTGTCAAACCCCGTTCCGTCTGCACCACTTCCTACGACCACGTCACCTGAACCAGTCCAATACATATCTCTACCGTCAGGTCCATCATCGCTCCATTGTATTACACCATTCACTAACAAAGCCGCTTCTCCGGTTGTGGGGAGATAGTAAAATCGATAGGTTCTAAAAGTATTATCGTTCGGAATTGAATAAACATTGCCGGAACTCACGGTATTGTACCCTCCGGAGCCATCATCAACTCTATACTCAACTGACAAGTTGCCAAATCCTTTTAATTTTAAGCTTGACCCTCGAGTTATGAAATTTCCCGCGTTCTCTTCCCTCTGATAATCAATTGAGATATCAATTCCTGCAACATCGAAAGTTGGACTCCCCGGAAGTATCATATGAATATTCTGTTTAGGAGTTCCTGCATTCAGTCCATTCGTGCCTCCAGCTCCATTTGCATCAATGATCGCGCTGGAGCTTATACTTGTTGCATCCGGTCATATATCAGCCGTTTCGGGAGAACCTGCTTCCCAGG
>JAAZYJ010000238.1 GCA_014239715.1 Flavobacteriales bacterium | reverse complement strand
TGTTCCAGATCACTAAAAAAACGGCCGCAGTAAACAAAGCTATATTGGCCAAAATTCCAAAAACCCAGGCGATCCGGAATGTTCGGGGTAACCCTAATAATTTCACGGCCATCAAAAGACCTAGCGAAAATAACGCAAAAACACCCCATAGATCACTGGTTGTTCCAGTATAAACACCGAAAACGATCCCAATTACGAATGGGCTCAGAAATCTAATTAAGGGAAACGTTCGCCAATCGACCACCTCAGCAAATTACAAAGAAATCACCGACCCGATCCGCTAATGAAATTCGTGATTACCTAAGGAACTATTCGTCCTTTTCAATCTATATTTGCACCATGTTTTCTAAAGAAGAACGAAGCGAACACAACACGTTATTCTGGACTTCCTTTGGTAAGTATATGGGAAGCCGGCATAGGTCAGCATCTCACAGTAAAGTGAAGTGGGTAAATTATAAAACCGGGGTCAATGACATTTACTTCCGGCTGCACTGTGACAACAAAAAAGCACAGATTTCAATTGACATTCAACACAAGGATGAGGGCATACGTGAGCTTTTCTTAGAGCAATTTTTACAGCTAAAAACGGTGTTGACTCAAGAGCTCGGGGAGGAGTGGAGCTGGGATCGTGAGGCTGAAACAGCAACCGGACAGCAAATAATTCGTATTTCGAAAACAAGAAATGGTATAAACCTATACAACAAGAATGACTGGAACGAGATCTTTACGTTTTTCGAAACTAGGTTAGTTGGTTTAGATTCATTCTGGACCGAGTTCAGTGAGGTTTTTATCTTACTGTCCAAGTAAATCATTAGGAGAATTACGTGGATAATCTTCTACCAGCGAGTCTTTTTTGCACAAAAAAGCCCGACAAGAACTTTCTCATCGGGCGTTGATATCATTGTCTGACCTTACACTTCTTCGAAGTCTACATCAGTTACTTCTTCATCTCCTTCTTTTTCATCTTTCCCTTGCTCGGCACCATTCGCTTCGGGTTGATCTCCTCCTGTTTGCTGATACATTTCCTGACTAGCTGCCTGGAAAACCGTGTTCAGCTTTTCCATGGAAGTATCAATTCCATCGAAATCTTTCGCTCCATGAGCAGTTTTCAACTCAGCTAAAGCTTCTTCTATCGGACCTTTCTTGTCTTCCGGCAGCTTGTCTCCGTACTCTTTCAAGCTCTTTTCAGTCTGAAAGATCAGTGCGTCGGCCTGATTAAGTTTGTCTACCTCCCCTTTCAATTTAGCATCAGCATCTGCATTCGCTTCAGCCTCCTGCTTCATTTTCTCTATCTCTTCATCACTAAGTCCTGAAGAAGCCTCTATTCTAATATTTTGCTCTTTCCCTGTCGCCTTATCGACAGCTTTCACCTGAATGATACCATTGGCATCAATGTCAAAACCAACTTCGATCTGTGGTACTCCTCTTGGTGCGGGAGGGATGTCTGAAAGCTGAAATCTGCCTATTGTTCTGTTATCTGAAGCCATGGACCTTTCACCTTGTAGCACGTGGATCTCTACCGAAGGTTGATTGTCGGCAGCGGTTGAAAAAACCTGTGATTTATTGGTCGGAATTGTCGTATTCGCATCGATCAATTTAGTAAATACACCACCCATAGTTTCAATCCCTAACGATAACGGTGTTACGTCCAATAAAAGAACGTCTTTTACCTCACCCGTTAAAACACCGCCTTGAATTGCAGCACCTACAGAAACCACTTCATCAGGATTTACTCCCTTGGAAGGAGCTTTTCCAAAGAACTTCTCAACTGCTTCTTGAATAGCCGGAATTCTGGTCGAGCCACCTACCAGGATCACTTCATCAATGTCCGAAGTAGATAGTCCTGAATTCTTAAGTGCGACTTTACAAGGCTCAATAGTTCGTTTTACCAGATCACTGACCAGCTGTTCGAAAACTCCTCTGGAAAGTGTCCTCACCAAGTGTTTTGGTACTCCATCGACCGGCATAATATAAGGCAAGTTGATCTCAGTAGAAGTTGTTGATGAAAGCTCAATTTTCGCCTTTTCAGCTGCTTCTTTCAATCTTTGCAATGCCATCGGGTCTTTTCTCAGGTCGAGACCTTCATCTTTCTTAAATTCTTCTGCCAACCATGTAATGATCTTATCATCAACATCGTCACCACCCAGGTGCGTATCACCATCTGTTGCAAGTACTTCAAAAACACCATCTCCCAGCTCGAGGATGGAAACATCATGTGTGCCGCCACCAAAATCAAATACAACTATTTTCTGATCTGACAGCTTCTTATCCAAACCGTAAGCTAACGCCGCAGCTGTTGGTTCATTAATAATTCTCTTCACCTCTAATCCTGCAATCTCACCAGCTTCTTTTGTAGCTTGCCTTTGCGAGTCATTGAAATATGCGGGAACGGTAATAACAGCTTCGGAAACCTCCTGACCCAAGAAATCTTCAGCAGTTTTCTTCATTTTTTGAAGAACCATTGCAGAAATTTCCTGTGGTGTATATTTTCTGTCGTCGATCGCAACCCTTGGCGTGTCGTTATCTCCTTTTACCACCTTATAAGGCACCCGTTCAACTTCCTTTGTGCATTCGCTGAACTTATTGCCCATGAATCGCTTTATAGAATAGATGGTTTTTGTCGGATTCGTAATCGCCTGACGTTTTGCAGGGTCGCCCACTTTTCTTTCTCCTCCATCTACAAATGCCACAACTGAAGGTGTTGTTCTTTTACCTTCACTATTGGCAATAACAACCGGCTCATTTCCTTCCATTACGGAAACACACGAGTTGGTAGTTCCTAAGTCAATTCCAATAATCTTACCCATGTTAATTTTTTTTGTGTTCTATTGTTCTAATTATCCAAAACACGGTATGTGATACAATTAAACCTACCGTTTTAAATTTATTCAAATCCGAAAGTTCAATTATAATGCCATCAGGTATTCTGATAGCTATTTTTCATGAATTGAGGAAAATATGACACATAGACTGTCATTATTTCTGACATCATGTCTGAAATCCGTGTTTTTAAGGAATTATGTTGCTTTGAGCGCGTCCAGTATTTCTTGAACCTGTGGAATCAGCATTGCCTTACCAGAATTGTCAATAATATAATCGGCATGCACGCGTCTTTCCATTTCACTCATCTGATTTCTAATTCTGGCTTCAACGTCCTCTTCAGCCACACCATCTCTTACCATAACGCGTTTGACCCTCAGGTTCTCAGGTGCTTCAACTACAATTACCCTGTCGCACTGCTTATAGGCGCCACTTTCGATCAAAATGGCCGCTT
>JAAZYJ010000275.1 GCA_014239715.1 Flavobacteriales bacterium | reverse complement strand
TATTGATAAACTGATTCAGAAAGAAGAAGAACAACCGTCGAAACTTTCTGAGGATGATGAGAAAAAGTTAAAACCTATGTTCGAAGCACTTATCAATAAAGATCAATTTGTTGTGCAATTTGAAAGCATGAGTGAAACTGATGTTCCAATGATGATAACTCAAAGCGAGTTCATGCGGAGGATGAAAGATCAGCAAGCCATGGGTGGCGGAGGCATGAATTTCATGGGTAATTTACCTGAAATGCATAACCTTGTTGTGAATTCGAATCATCCCCTGATCACGGATATTCTCAATTCAAAAAGCAAGAAAAAGCAGGAAAGTTTAGCGAAACAGGCAACAGATCTGGCGCTTTTGGCCCAGGGCATGTTAAAGGGAGAAGAATTGACCACTTTTATTAAAAGAAGTGTAGATATCCTAACTCCAAAAAAGAAGTGATTCAGATTGAATATTAGATCGACAATTGATCAATATTCAATTGCAATTCATAAAAGCACGTTTGAAGCAATTTTAATGTAATTGTAAAGCGTTTCCACATATATTCTACTTACGGTTGACCTCGATAGTGCTAAACTATTGAGGTCAACATGAGTTTTGGCATTAACCAAGCATGAGCATGAATATGCGACAACATATTTTGCTTGGAAAAATGTGCTATATATAAACGATTACTCACTTGGATGCCAGCTAAGTATTTCCCGTCAAATATTCGGATAACATGGGAATCATGATTGACCCAACCAAACTAATTTAGGTCGATTTTCTTTGGTCTACAAAAAGTAGACTTTCATCAACAAATAGAAGGATTTCATGTAATGAATTGATCCATTTCCTTGTACCCGCGTTACATAATCATAAGGAGCAAAACGGTTATACTACAACAGTGTTAATGCTCTGAGAATTAACAAGACATATTAATATAAATTCGTGATTTTGCAGCACTTTAAACCCAATCCTAGCCAAACTAACACCACTTTTCGTAACAAAGCATCAAACAATAGAACAAGCCCATTTTTAAGCTTCTTAACAGCTATGGTCCTTATGTTAAGTTTCTTGGCAGTTATATTCTTTTGTTCATCTCTATTTGCATCAACTCCTGAATCGAGAAATGTCGATTGGATCTTTGCGAATTATCCGGATAAGAAAATTACAATTGAAGCCTTCTCCCCAGGCGATGCATATCGCTACGATATTGGGGAAAAGGATTCTTTTTACCATAAAGATGAAAACCAGCTGGTTTTTAGAAAAGTAATGATCGAACCTGCTTATAACATGTCGCGCAAACGGATAGGAGTTAGGTTCACATTCGAGGATGGATCAGGAAACAAAATTATTGCTGATAAGGCGGACGTTATGAAGCTTACTCCTCAGATGGACTGTTCAGGTGATATGGCTATACCCGAGATGCTTTCAGAAGAATACAATCGGTTTGGAATTCAATTTCGTGGATGGAGAAGTGAGTTCGAAGTAGTGAAAAGCGATGGGATAGAAAAAGAATATTCGGATGCTATAGATCGTATCTACCGTATTCAAGTAGTCAACAATTGCCTTGAGCCAACGAAGTGGGAGGTTGTAGTAGAATCCGAGGATTATTCGGATTTTACCGAAAGAAGAAAAAGTTCTCACCACTTTAACCAGAGAAGGATCATTGCGCATAGCTGGTTCAATGTCCCAATGGAATTCTATAAAAAATTATTTCTATTCAAGAATCCGGGGTCAGATGCATCGCTACTTGAACTTGGCTATGATGAGCTAAGTGAGAGGTCAGAGCTCATACAAATTGATTTTGACCAGCTTAGAGGGCCCATCATTGAAGAGCTAAATACAGAAATTATTGAAGTCGGACATCAAAGTGGAAGAAAGGTCGAACCGCTGGATTCTGAGGAGTATTATAAAAAGCAATTTGGACTCATACTAGACCAAAAGCAATATACTTACAAAACCATTCTTGATGCTCCTCTGGGATTAACGAGGTTTCAAGATAGAGGGTTCTACAAAGACCATGATGTTGATCCTTTTTATGTACAATGGCTCAATCATGTAGATGATGTAAAGCTCAACCGAATAAAACTGAATAATTCCAGCCTGTATACGGAACTTAGAATAGGCGGGGAGTATGCTCCTTATGAAATTGTACTGGGGAATGTTGATCTGGCATTAATGAATGAGCAGGTGCTGTGCGGGTTTCTATTCGGGGTAAACACATATATTACCAATATCAGGAACAATTCAACCCCACACAACATCGGGTTTGACCCAACCCAGTATCCGGATGATAAAAAACCCTATCTGTACCTGGTCAACAAGGAAACGGGTGAATGGGTAAATAATCAGTTCAAAGGTGTTGAAAAAGTATACATTTCCTATGACGATATAGATAAAGATATTTTAACTGTAACCGTACTCTCTTATGAGCGAATTGTGCCTGTTTGGATGGCGAAGGTTAAACTGCCTAATGAATTTGTTGAGCAGCTGCGGGTGAGAAGGAGACTATATAACTATTGACACAATCTGATTATTACCACAATCTAATTATTGACACAATCTAATCCCTGACGCTATGAAAGCATTTTACACAACGACGTTACTTATCTTTTCACTTTTCCTGAACACAGCATTTACGCAGACCACATTGAAATTTGAAAAGCAGCCAACCAGCTATTTTTATACACAGCTAAACCTTTCAGGAGGATTGTTAAACGATGGCTCGGGTTATGATTGGGTAGCTGCTGGAAAAGGGATAAGGAACAGGGTGGCTTTTCAAGGATTCTTCCGCTCAGGTAAGATCCTCCAAAAAGGATATATCAGAAAAGTCGGTATCAAGAGCGGACGCGTATCATTTTCAGTAGATTATGACCCAACGTATTATGGAACAGGAGGAACGGGGGCACTTCAATTAAGACTAATGGATAATTGGATCGGCTTCGGCACCAAGAAGCGAAGGGTTAATTTCTTCCTGGGGAATAGGAGAGTAGAATATGGACACAATCCACGAATTGACGCAGAATCTAATTTCATGAATCGAAATTCAATACAGGTTAGAGATTTTGGCTTTTGGTGGGACCTGGGTTGGGTTTTCAAGGCGCCTCTGAGAAAAGACCCGAGCAGACGATTGGACATTACTTTGCAAGCTTCCAGTGGTGGATGGCTATTTAATGGAGCAGGATCTCAGGGAACTATGTTGTTTATGGGAGTTGATGCTGCAAGTGAATCTGATACTTATTTAAATCCTGTATTCGGGAATATGAAATACAACAATACATTTCTAACCATTGCGCATATTGGTACGCCTACATATGCCGCTTCTGAATTCGGTGTATTTGCAATTGCCGGTAACATCAGGGATCAATATAATTTAGATAGTACCGTTGTTGTGGACAGAGTAGGCGTAGAACACATATATAAGTTTGGAGAAAGAGCCAAATTCAGCAATCAGATATCAGTTGGAACGAATCATTATCAAGACGGCAGGAATATGGTCACCGGGCATCTCAATAACAGCATTGATTTTTACCTTGCGCAAAGATGGATAATCAGCCTGTGTCAGTATACGGGAATGTATCATGACTATTCCAATAAAAGATCAACCATTAATTACTCCATAGTTGGTGGCCTTGGTTATGTGATCAGCCCGGATATTAAAATTCGTTTGAACACGTTTTACGACCGAGACGGCCATTGGAATACGCGAGTCCATAAAGGGGTATATCTACAACTGGTAGCGGGAATCGGCAAACGACCGTAATTGCTTCTGATCGACAATTCGGTGGTTTGCTTGAAGTGCTTTACCTGATGATTGTATATATAGAATTATTACCGTTTATTTGGACAATTATTCAACGACCCAAGAGTTGGAAAGAATAGCTTCAAACTAATCTGGTGATGATCATCTTATTCCCTTTTCGCTTAAAAGACCACGTTGGCCCAAAGATCTGTAAAAGATACCGATCGTATAGATTCATCCGTTTACTGGGTCGATTGTCGATTTCTTTTCCCGTTGGCTCTCCCGAATATTCAAATGAACGAATGTTGGGGTGTTCGGAAATATACTTTTGTACGATCTTCACAATTGTTGCCATGACTCGGAAGACCTCACCTTTGTTAACAACGATGTACTCTTCTCCTTCATATTCTTCATTCAGAACGCCAAACGCAATCGTGCAATGCAACAGGTTATTTTTTTTTCGGGCAAAACGAACTTCGTATTCCAATCCTGAATCTGTTGTAAACAAATACACGCTCCCTGATA
>JAAZYJ010000237.1 GCA_014239715.1 Flavobacteriales bacterium | reverse complement strand
GTAGCAACCGGAATTCCCGGAGGCATTTGAAGAATTGAAAGAACGGAGTCCCAACCGTCAATAGAGATTGATGATCTGCACGGTACACCAATAACAGGTACAGGAGTAAATGCGGCCATAACACCGGGTAGATGAGCTGCACCACCGGCACCAGCAATCACAACCCTAATACCTCTCTCGTAAGCCGAGCTCGCATAAGCTTCTACTTTTTCAGGTGTTCTGTGGGCTGATAATGCGTTGATTTCAAACGGAATCTCAAATTGATCTAGGATTTTAGCCGCTTGCTGCATGACTGGCATGTCCGAAGTGCTTCCCATTATAATACTTACTAAAGGCTTCATTTTGATTATTGTTTAGGTCGTCAAAATTAGTAATTGAGAATGTTAATTCATTGTTTTTATGCAGTTAATTTTTTTAACTTTGCCGTCCCCGTGCTATGAGTAAAGTATGTTTACACGATAAGCAGTTTAAACCCCACATCCTTGAAGCATCAATAGATGCAGCAATATGTAGGGTGGCTCAGATGATCAATTCGGATTATGAAGGGAAAAAGCCCCTCTTTCTTGGTGTGCTCAACGGTAGCTTTCTGTTCGTTGCTGATCTTTTACGAAAGATCGATCTTCAATGCGAAATATCATTTGTAAAACTAACGTCGTATGAAGGAACTGCGACAACTGGGCAGGTAAAAGAATTGGTTGGGCTTAAAGAGGATATTAGCGGTAGAGAAGTTATTATCCTGGAAGACATTGTAGATACGGGATTAACGTTACAGAGCTTGTATAATTCACTGGAAGGGAAAGGGGCCAGCTCAATAAAGGTGGCAACTTTACTGTTCAAACCAAATGCGTATATAATGGATTATCCAATTGATTATGTCGCACTGGATGTAGGCAACGAGTTTTTGGTTGGATACGGGTTGGATTACGATGGCCTGGGACGGAACTTAAAAGACATACATATTATAACTGAAGATTAAATCATGCTGAACATTGTATTATTCGGTCCTCCCGGAGCAGGGAAAGGGACCCAGTCTGAGAGATTAAGGGAAAAATATGAGCTGGTTCATATCTCCACAGGAGACGTGTTCAGAGGCCTCGATCCCGAGTCGGAACTTGGTAAATTGGCGAAAAGCTATGCTGATAAAGGGGATTTGGTCCCGGATGAAATAACGATAAAGATCCTGGAGTCTGAAGTTAAAAAGTATCCGGAGGCCAAAGGAGTTATTTATGATGGGTTTCCGAGAACTACAGAGCAAGCGATTGCATTAGATTCGTTCTTGGCTGCAAAGAACACATCGGTAACGATGATGCTTTCCTTAGTGGTGGATGAAGACGAGCTGAGGACTCGTTTGATCAATAGGGCGAGTGCATCAGGTAGGTTGGATGATGCGGATCCCAAAATTATTCAGAACAGAATTGACAACTACAACGCAAAAACGGCACCTGTTGCACAGTTTTATGCAAAACAGTCGAAGCTTACTGAGATCAATGGTCTGGGATCAATCGAAGAAATCGCTGGAAGACTATTTGATGCTGTGGATGCGTATAAGATAAGAGATTAATTCACAAGGCATTTTTCAATAAACAAGGCTGGATGTTGATTCGGCCTTTTGTTTTTAACCTATTTTTAACTCATGGCAGGAACCAATTTTGTTGATTATGTAAAGATCAATTGCCGCTCAGGTAAAGGTGGTGCTGGCTCTGCTCATCTGTTTCGCGATAAGAATACGGCTAAGGGCGGACCTGATGGTGGAGATGGAGGGCGTGGTGGTCATGTCATTTTAAAAGGGAATGATCAGTTATGGACCTTGTTGCACCTGAAGTACAAAAAGCATGTTAAAGCAGAGCACGGAGGACCTGGCTTAGGCGGGCTAAAGCACGGTGCTAATGGTAAAGACATGATCTTAGAAGTTCCTATTGGAACGATTGCCAAAGATGCTGAAACAGGAGAGCTATTGTTTGAGATCACTTCTAACGGAGAAGAAAAAACCCTTTTACCCGGAGGGCGCGGAGGATTGGGTAACGACCACTTCAAATCCTCCACTAACCAAACGCCGCGATATGCTCAACCGGGGGAAGACGGAAAAGACGAATGGAAAATACTTGAATTGAAGCTGTTAGCCGATGTAGGGTTAGTAGGTTTTCCGAATGCAGGAAAATCAACATTGCTTTCAGT
>JAAZYJ010000263.1 GCA_014239715.1 Flavobacteriales bacterium | reverse complement strand
GAACGGAGAATGGGAATAATGTGTACCGAATGAACTTCATTAGTTACCTTTACTGGTATACATGCAAAACTGCATTTTTATTGTGGTATAACAAAGAGTAATGAAAATACAAGATGTTATAAATTATTTAGAAGGTTGGGCTCCACTGGCCTATCAGGAGCCATATGACAACGCTGGACTCCTTGTTGGTGACGGTAATTCAGAGGTTGCCGGTGTATTAGTGTGTTTAGACAGTACGGAGGCTGTTATTGAAGAGGCAAAGAAAAAGAATTGCAATCTAATTGTAGCCCATCATCCGATCATTTTTAGTGGATTGAAGTCAATAACCGGGAGAACTTATATAGAAAGGGCACTGATCAAGGCGATCAAGAACGACATTGCGATTTATGCGATCCATACCAATCTAGACAATGTGCTAACGGGAGTTAATAAGGAAATTTCTGATCGATTGGGTCTGGAGAATCAGACCATATTATCGCCTAAGAAAAGTTTGTTTACCAAACTTTCTGTTTTTATCCCGATTGAAAAAGCAGAACAGGTCCGACAGGCGATGTTTGATGCGGGGGCGGGGAAAATAGGAGCCTATGAAAATTGTAGTTTTAATATGGAGGGATATGGCACTTTTAAGCCAAGTAACGAAGCAAATCCGCATATTGGTGAAGTTGGTAAAGTCCATGAGGAACCTGAGGTAAGGATTGAGGTGCTTGTACCTAATGCCGGATTAGGGAAAGTAGTTTCTGCTATGTTGGATTCACATCCATATGAACAGGTGGCCTACGACCTGGTCTCATTGCAGAATGAAAACCAATTTGTTGGATCAGGTATGGTAGGAGAGCTCGCGAATAGTGAAGAGCTGATGGACTTCCTGAAAAGGGTCAAACATACTTTCAATGCAGGTATTGTGAGGTATACTGCGCCGATAGGCAACAATAAGATCAAGAAAGTTGCCGTATGTGGGGGGGCAGGATCATTCTTGTTAAATGCAGCGGTAGGCGTCAATGCGGACATTTTTATTACGGCTGATCACAAGTATCATCAGTTTTTTGATGCCGATAACAGAATAGTTATAGCTGATATCGGGCACTTTGAATCTGAACAGTTCACGATTGATTGTATCAGGCGGAAGTTAATGGAAAAATTTACTACATTTGCCGTTCATTTTACGGAGGTAAATACCAATCCAATTAATTATTTGTGACAAATGGCTAAAAAAGCAAAAGAAGGTAGTCCAGAGCAAAAGCTAAGAGCACTTTACGATCTTCAGATAATCGATTCAAAGATCGATGGTATAAGAACGGTTAGAGGCGAGCTTCCTTTGGAAGTAGAAGACCTTGAAGATGAGGTTGCAGGATTGATTACAAGAGTTGATAAGTTGAAAGAAGAAATTGATTCTTTCAAAAACGATGTAACGTCCAAAAAGAACATAATAGTTGAATCAAAAGCAGCTATAAAAAAGTACGAAGGTCAACAGAAAAATGTAAGGAACAACAGAGAGTTCGATTCCTTGACCAAAGAAGTTGAATTTCAAAATCTTGAGATTCAATTAGCTGAAAAGAGAATTGAAGAGTATGAGGTGAAGATAGCTGATAAGGCCAAGACTTTGGAGGACAGCAATGACGTCGTGAAAGAGAGGACGGCAGATCTTGATTTGAAGAAAAAAGAATTAGAAGAGATCATCGCAGAAACGCAGAGAGAAGAGGAAATTCTATTGAAGAAATCTAAAGAAACATCAAAGTTTGTTGATGAAAGATTGTTGAAAGCGTATTCAAGAATCCGAGGCGGATCAAAAAACGGCTTAGCTGTAGTTCCTGTAGAGCGAGGGGCGTCAGGTGGATCATTTATTCAGATTCCACCGCAACGACAACTTGATATTGTTGCGCGTAAGAAGATCATTGTTGATGAACATTCGGGCAGGATTCTGGTTGATGCTGAGTTAGCAGAAGAGCAACGTCAGAAAATGGAAGATTCAATTGCAAAATTGATGGCTAAGAAGTAAAAACATTTAAGTAAAAAAAGGGGAAGTTGCTGCTTCCCCTTTTTTATGCTCAATATTTTGCTAGTGCTAATATCTGAAGCCAATAGTAATTAAGGCTTTACTAATGTTTTTATTGATGGTTGAATTTTCAATAAGAACCGGGTCGTACAAGTAGTAGTTTTCGGATGTAGTGCTCAATATATAAGCCAGGTCCATATAGAATTTGTTTATCCTGTATCCTAACCCCAATGAATAGTTCAATTGATCAGAATTCACCTCAATCAAGGGGTTTTCTTTCAGTTGAATGCCGGCTCTAACCAAAAGAGGCTTGGCAACTCTAATTTCAGTTCCCAACCGTATTGAAGATGACTTGCCATAGATATTTCCAATTGCTGTATTCTCGGAGTTAAAGTCATAAGGAGAAGTTGAGAAAGCGGTAGAGCTTAATCTTGACCTTGAATAATCCAATAATTCGTAATCAATTGACACTACTGCTTTCTTGAGAAGTACAATTGCCGCACTTCCCCTAATCTTAAGCGGTGTTTTTAATTTGTATACATATGATCCTGGGTCACTACTAGCCTCGTAACGGTTACCATCATCGAAGTTGGTGACCATGTCGTTCTGCCATCTGTCAGACATACGGAAAGTGGTTGGAGTTTGTATCGCGGCACCAATTCGAATCCAATCGGTAGGAAGAGCAACAATCCCCAGTTTGAGATTGAACCCCGTTCCTGTCGTCTTAAGTGTCTGCGTATATGCGAAATTATCAAGTTGATTAACAGAATCGTCAATAACACTTTCGTAATGGCCGGCTACTTCGTCAAATCTAATGGTAGGCATTCCGATACTACCACCGATATACAACTTGTTCATGTAATTTCCGCTTAGTGCCAGCTCGGTAGATGACATATTACCGCGTCGCTCAATGGTTTTTATCGTGTTTGTACCTCCTTGAAGTGTTGAAGTATATTCCGTGCTTCCGGCCGGATTAGGATCAATTAACCAGGTTTCATATGCAAGATAGCTGTCATAGTTATTCGTGTTTATCAGGTCATCCTGCAAGGTGCCTTCAGCCCAGTCTGCAAAAACCAAAGAATATGAGTTTGGGGTTTCGCCTTCGATTCTAATGTTCTCATTAAAATTGTTGATTCTGTTGTAAGAAATGCCAAACTGGACACTTTGCCACCCGATCTTATCCCTGTTTTTAAAATTATGTGTACCAACAAACCCCACATTTGGAATGTTGATATTTCCTCTGTTGGTCGAAGTGACCGTTTCATACAAGCTCGCATTCGCGTCGCATAGATAGCCACCTAAGGTAATGGAGAATTCATTTTTGCTGAACCTACCCATTGATGCCGGATTAATTCCAATTGCAGAGACATCGCCTCCCAATGACCCGAAAGCACCACCGACACCCATGAATCGAGCAGTCCCTTCATAATTGGTAAAGGAATACCGTAGTGCATCAATTTCATTTTGCGCCCTACCAATATTGGTTGTGCCAATAATCAATAGTATTAAAATCAGATACTTTTTCATATTGAAATTAGTAATAAGGTTTATTATCTTTTTCCGCCTGATCTAGAAGATCCGGATGATCTTGACGACCCGGACGATCTTGACGACCCGGACGATCTTGACGACCCGGACGATCTTGACGACCCGGACGATCTTGACGACCCGGACGATCTTGATGAT
>JAAZYJ010000242.1 GCA_014239715.1 Flavobacteriales bacterium | reverse complement strand
TTTAGGCGATCCTTCTAATTTAAGTGCATCCATCTTTAGTCTTAATTGCTCGACGAATATACAAATTCTTTTTTTGCTGAATGGGAATTCGAAAATTTATTATTTATACTTTTAGTGCTAAAATAGTTTAAAACACTAAGTTGTATGCAATTCCTTATTGGCACAGGGAAATCTCAGATTATCAGCTCCAAGAAAAACATTGGAATGATGGGGTATGGTATGAGCTCAAATACCGTGCAAGATGCGTCTACTGATATATCGGCACGTTCGATATGGATAGCGGATAATTCTAAAAATATTTTCGTTTACACCTGTGCTGAAATCTGCTTTGTCACGCCTGCGATCAGGAGAGAGGTGCTGTCTCGCATCACGTCAGAGTTGGATCCGGATTTCGATCCTGCCTATTTGATGTTGAGTGCCCAGCATACGCATTCGGCACCCGGCGGATACTCTGAATATGCATTGTACAATTTCACAATTCCCGGTTTTCATCAAGAGGTATTTGACGGCATTGTGAATGGTATTTATGAGTCAATTAAACAAGCCCATTCATCCTTGGAGCCTGGCACAATGGATCTTGTCGAGCATCAAGTCGAAAGTGAACCGGCCATTGCCTGGAACAGATCACTGGATGCGTTTAATAAGAACCCGGAAAATGCTGAAGTTGGTCAAGAAGATGCGCATCTTGCAATCGACAACAGGATGAGAATGTTGAGGATATTCAGAAACGACATCCCATGCGGCCAGGTAAATTGGTTCGGGGTTCACGCAACCTGCATTGGAAAGACGAATCATTTGGTTTCTTCGGATAATAAGGGATATGCTTCGCTACACTTTGAAAATGAGGGTCGTGAAATGGGCATTTTTGCACAGGGTCTTGCTGGTGATGTATCCCCATATTATCATGGGCCCGGCGATGTGGCAAAACGACGAAGGATCCGGGGTGAGGACGAGCATGAGTATGCGCGAATCAATGGTATTATGCAGGCTGAAGAGGCGGAAAAGGCTTTTAAATGTAATAAACGAGAGGTTCTTGAAGGGGAAATTGATGCAGAATTAGTTTATTGTGATTTTTCCGATATTCAGGTAGAGGAGGAGTTCAGTAATGGTGACAGCAACGCGAAAACGGGGCCTGCCTGTCATGGCGTGTCCTTTTTTAACGGAACCAGGATTGATGGTAGGGGATTGTCTAATGGACTTAATGCGACGGCAAAACTGCTAAGTTTTGCTGTCAAGCTGGGACATTCTTGCGCTATGCCTTTCAAAACAAGTGACAGAAAAACGGATTGGAAGGAAAAATACCGAATACAGGGAAAGAAGAAAATAATGATGGATGCAAGCGAGCATCGAATTTTAGGGACTACAAATCTGAAAGGGCTTTTAATACCCGGTTTTGCTGACCCAACCATTGCGGAAATAAAGCGAGAGCACGATCGGGAGGCTATTTCGGAGCATCAATGGGTACCTCATGTATTGCCCCTTCAAATTGTTTTATTGGGAAAGCTAGCATTTATTGGTTGCCCTGGAGAATACACGGTAACGGCTGGAAAAAGGCTGGAGCGAACAATACTCAGCGTTCTTCGAAAAAGAGGAGTGGAGACGGTAATTATGTGCCCATACAGTAATGCCTACATGGGCTACGTTACTACTTTTGAAGAATATCAATTGCAAAATTACGAGGGGGGACATACTGTTTATGGCCAGTGGACTCTGGGAGCTTTTCAAACCAAGTACAAAGAATTAGCACAGGCGATGCTGATCACAAAAGCTAAAAGGCAAATTGATCGTGACACGAAGCCTGTAATTTTTTCGGAAATGGAAATTGAAAAACGGACATATTAATCGATATCGTATTTCCTTTTGAATCGATTGTCTCATTCAAATATATTAACATTAACTTCTTTGTCACCTAGCAGTTTATAATCTTTTGGTTATTAGTCAATTATGATTGGGTAAGTAGGGTTTATGATTCGTTGAAAACTCGAAGATTTATATGTTGGTCATCATTGAGCTAATTTATTTGGTAATAATTGAAACTAATTACGAGTTATATCAGTAGATATATTTTAGCACCAATCTGTTTTTTCATGTTCCTCTCTTACAAATACTTCTGTCCTAAATGCGATTTTCTGCTGAATGAACAAGATTATGTGGAGCTGTTTGTGTATGATAATGGTCAGCACATTACGACGATCAGATTGAATCCAAAACCCGGGGAGTACGATTATAGCTGTGCACCTCACATGGAATTCCCAAAAGGTGACAAATTAGATTTTCACTGTATTTCTTGCAAAGAAAATTTACAATCTGCTCAGTTCAGCGACTTTATCAGCATCAATATGAGGCCCACCGATGAAATTACCTTTGAAGTTCTGTTCGATCGGACTGCCGGAGAACATGCCACGTATGTTATGACCGAGGATATGGTCGAGAAGCATGGAGAGCACCCGAAGGACTTGCTATGACAAATTTGTGATCATTCTAACTTGAACTCATCAGAATTTATTTTTCCATTTATTTCAATTTTGGAAACAATAAATTCCATTTCTTGGTCACCATTCACGATCAGCATTTTGTGCGGATACTGTATCCCACCAACATCTTTGTAGTCTGCAAACTCCTGCGAAGCTTGAGTTTCTGATCCATCGGGTCCGGTTTCCTGGGAAGTAACGTACACTTTCAATTTCGTTTCAGTGTCATAGTAAACGTTCCTAACTTGTCCGCTTTTTGAAGTCACCTGAACTTTATACGTGTCTTTCCCATTGATCTCTTCTATGCTCATTAGTTTCATAGTGTAGCCAAGATCTTTAAGCTTTACCGGTTTGTCCAGCATGCTTTGCTCTCGTCCCTTTTCAAGATCCTCACCTTCAAGATTTTTCTTTCCGGTCTGCATATTTGTCGAGAGACCTTTTCCATTGTTGTAGACCGTTTTCTCGACTACCATGCCCATCTCTGCGATTTTAATTTCAATTAAACCCATCTCGGGGGATTTTGCCTTTGAGGTCATCTGAATCGTAAACGTCTGCCCCATTTGTTCAACTTTGGCCGTTGCTACAGTGGTCATCGACTTCAATTTTTTGTACTTTTTCAGTACACTTTTCATAGAAGTTTCTCCTGTAATGGTATATAGATAATCTTCGTGAATCTGCTCTGCGGTCAGGCCTTCCGGCAACTTAGCAACAGGCTTTTCTTCGATGCGATTGGCTTCGTGATCGTAGAATTCGACTTCGTTAGACGAGGAAAACTTTGCTAATTTTGGGGCGCATTCTGTTTTATTTCCAACTACCAAAATTATGGCGTTCTCCGGTCGAATGAATTTTTTGGCTAATCGTTCAATATCTTCGATCGTTATTGCAGCGAGTTTCTCCAAATAAGTTTCATAATAATCGGGATTCAGATTGTAGCGTTCGATATTCAAGGCAAATCGCGCAATGGTCTGGGCATTTTCAAGAGAAAGGGCAAAGGTGCCGTTCATGTTGTTCTTAACTAGCTCTAGCTCTTCTGGCTTTACTTTCTCTGATGATATTCTATCAAGCTCATACATGAACTCGGTTATTGCACTATCCGTTACTTCATTTCGAACACTTGCAGATGCGTTAAAGCTGCCCACAAGTCTTCCACTTCTAATGGATGATCTGGCCCCGTAAGTGAATGCTTTATCTTCACGTAGATTTTGCATCAATCTACCCGAGAACACACCTCCACCGAGAATCGCGTTAGCAACTTTGGCCGTTAATTCGTCGTCATCGCCCGGCTTTAGGGTTATTTGGTAGGTAATGTTTATAACCGATTGAACAGCTCCCGGCTTGTTCACAAATGCAACTCTGGTAGCCCAGTCCGCTGCAGGTTGGTCATATTGATGTTTTGGAACTTCTCCTTTTTTCCATTGACCAAAATACTTATTAATGAGTGGTTTAGCTTCTGCTACTGTGATGTCTCCAACAATTACCAAATACGATATATTTGGTTTGAAATACTGTCCGTAGAATTTTTTACAGTCTTCAAGCGTAATTGCTTCCACATGAGCTTTGGTTTGAAGCTGCCCGTATGGATGACCCTTCCCGTTTCGAAGTACTTTCCCCACACGACCAATAATTACATTTGGGTTTGATTTTGCGCTCTTAATTCCGGATATAGCTTGTTTTTTCTTCTTATCCAGCTCATCCTGAGGGAAGGCCGGGTTGAGCAAGATATCACTCATCAGGGCCAGTAGTTTTTCCTCATGCTTTTTGAGCGACGAGGCGAACATACCATCTGAATAGGACTGTAATGACGCTCCGATAAAGTCTATCTCTTCGTCAATTTGGCTTTTACTCTTGTTTGTGGTGCCTGCACTGATCAGCTCACCTGCCATATCGGTGAACCCTACTTTATCACCTTCGAGAACCGGATCCATATCAATTGTAAGCTGAAAAGACACCTTAGGAATTTTGTGATTTTCGACCACAATAACTTTCAAACCGTTTTCAAGGACAAACTTTTCTGCCTTTCCGATGCTAATTTTCGGAGCAGGCCCTGGTTCAGGCGCTTTTGTTCTGTCAATATTTACTTGCGCCGATATACTTAAAGTAAATATGGCGGATAAAACTATTGCTATTACTTGTTTCATGTTATTCATTTACGATTACTTACCTGATTCTTCAGTTTCTTCAATTGGCAGATAATACAATACAACTCTATTGTCTTTTACAAAATACTTATTGGCAACGCTCTGAATGTCTTCTTTCGTGACCTTTAAATATCTATCGATCTCGGTGTTAATCAAGTTCGCATCACCCAGATACATCTTGTAATCTGCTAAGGATTCTGCAATGCCCATTATGGAAGAGCTTGAGCTTGCAAAATCGTTTTCAATCTGGTTCTTTAATTTTTCAAATTCCCTGTCGCTGATCAGCTCAAGCTGTGCTTTTTCAAATTCCTTATCAATTTCGTTCTCAAGGTCTTTAGGGTCAGTTTCATTAGTGCAGATTCCAAATGAGAGTGTAACGCCCGAATGTTCAAGAGCAAAGGGGAAGGCGCCCACAAACATGGCAGACTGCGACTCATTAACACATTTTTTTTGAAGTCTTGAACTCTCACCTTGTGACATCAGCTGAGCGAGCATACTTACTGCATAATAATCATCCGTTCCATTAGCTGGTATGCGATATGCCTGAATAACTGCAGGAAGCTGTATATTGTCGTAAACGGTATCCCGTATTTCTCCTTTTATGGGTGGCTCTGTATCATCAACTGCAGGAATTGCCGAGGTTCCTTTTGGAATTGGCCCAAAATAGGCTTGTATTAGCTCTTTTGTCTTTTCAATATCCAGATCACCTGCGATAGATAAGATCGCGTTATTTGGAACATAGTATTTCTTGTAAAAGTCAATGTAGTCGGCTTCTTGTGCCGCATTCAAATGTTCCATTGATCCTATAACCGGCCATTTGTAAGGATGGACCGTGTAGGCACGTTTCATCACCTCCTGGACAACGGAACCGTAAGGTTGATTGTCTATTCTTTGCCGTTTCTCTTCTTTTACTACTTCTCGCTGAGTTTCCACACCTTTAATATCCACTTTTGCATGAAGCATTCGTTCTGATTCCAGCCAAAGGCCCGTTTCCAGCATGTTAGAAGGTAAATTCTCAAAGTAAAAAGTTCGGTCATTGGAAGTGTTGGCATTCAATACACCACCTGCGTTTTCCACATATTCTGAAAACTTTCCTCGCGGAATATTCTCAGAACCTTCAAATAAAAGGTGTTCAAAAAAGTGAGCGAACCCTGTTCTGTCGGGATTTTCGTTCTTAGAACCTACATGGTACATCACACTAACAGTAACAATAGGTGTAGTGTGGTCTTCGTGCAGAATTACATGCAGTCCGTTGTCAAGATCGTACTCTGTAAATTCTATTTTGTTCTGGGCGAAGCAACTCAGCCCGACAAAAGACGTTAGTAATAGTGAAGCTTTTGATAAATACATATGCCTGTTTTTTTAACAAGGTTAAAAGTAGAAGAAAATAGGGCTGATAAAAGTAAATAATTTATCAACGGGTTGTATATAATTTGAATGGTACATTAATTGTGTTGAAATTTGAATCGATATTAATACCTTTATACAAAATGATACTAAAAATGAAAAGAACAATAATGGCAATAGCATTAATGGCAACAGTTGGAACCATGGGTGCGCAGGAAATTTCTGAAAGCGTAAATCAGAGAGTTGATCAGAGAATAGCGAAATGGGAGACTACACTTGAAGTATCCGCAGAGCAGAAAACAAAACTGAGAGAGGTGTTGGTCAAATATGTTACATTGATCGAGAACGAGCGAAAATCAGTGACCAAAGATCGAGCGAACTCTAAAGAGGTCGATGCTTCAGTTGTGAATTTAAGGGAACAAATGAGAAAAAATGTAGAAGCCGTGTTAACACCTGAACAGCTTAAGAAGTTAGAAGCATCTACTAAATCACCTAGTAGAAAGGCTGAGGTAGACACGAAGTAACCTCAGCTTGAACAAGATTGGTGAAAATCGAGCAAAGCCCAGTTTAGCAGGCTGGTGGCTGCCGTTTAGTTCCACGCCGGACAAGTCCCACAATCATTTGTGTTTCTTAGGGCAAACCGAGCACCTATTGTGAGCTGCTGAGTGAACCAGCTGTAATTGGATTTCGTGGTTTCCTGATCGAATATATTGAGTAAGCCTTGATAGTATTTTGCTTCAAGGCTTATTTTATTGCTCACCCTCCAAATTACACCGGCTCTTACTCCTGCATCGGGGAGAATTATGCTCAGATTACCCAGTTGTTCGGATGTGGTTTCACTCCCGTTTATGACGTCGATTGTATTGTTAGCCCTTTTTCCACTAGCGGCCAATCCCACTTGTAACCCGCCATAAACAGACCAGCTTTTTATCGTAATTCCTGTATAAACCGGCAATGAGACATAGGTGATGTGTTGTTGCCCACTAGTTGAACTTGTCCCAATGGTATTACCTGCCCCGTCTAATATCAGCTCGTCAGAGCTCCATCTTCCTTCTATCTGAGAAATATTTACCTCAACCCCTAGTAATCCTCGAGTTTTCAATTTTGTCAGGAAGAAAAGCCCGGCTAACCCGGATGGAGCTACCTTAGCTTTGAAGTCAATTCCTTCCCCGCTCATTGGGACTCGGCTTGCGCCAATCGCCAAATTAAACCCATAGCTATACGCTGCCTGGCTCATAGCGGAATAGCTTAAGCATAAAATTTGGGTAATGAGTATGAGTCTCATGAACATTATAACGCAATTTACTCTTTTTAGGTACTAAACTTGGTCAATTTCGCGTGTCTGAATCCGAGTTGAATTGCATCTCCAACAGAAATTGAGCTCTGCTTTAGTGAGCTGTGAATTATTCTTTGACCTTGAATTGGCTTCCCGGGGAAGAAAGTAATTACTTTCCAGCTAGTTGCTTTCTGAGAGATTAGCAAAGTTGTTTCATCGGCTAAAATTTCGAGATCCGATTGATAATATAGGTTGGCATATCCGGTATTTTTATAGTCGTCGATTCGAAGCTGGACTTTTGGATCCAATTCTTTTAGTGGTACAATGCCTAAAACACCCGGTAATGGGGTCGTGAATGAGCGAAATTCCGGTCGGACATGTTCTGAAGCTAATGGCTCCCAGTAGGCTTTCAATAAGAAAGCTTCCAGACCTTTAGCAGTATGCTCAGGGTAATATCCTCCTGCTCGATTTTGATTTGGTTCACCGCTGTTCAATAAGCCTGCTCTTTGTTTGAGCGCCTTAGCCCAATAAGTAGCGTTGAAATGTTTGGTGTTTTCAATTGCCTCGATTATTTCAGTTCTGCTCATCTACTATAATTGACACTATTGTTGCTCACGTTCTACAATCGTGGAGCAAAATGTAGGTTAGGAAAAACTGATCAATCAACAGTTAAACCAAAGACATTAATCACAATCTACGTTGAATCAATAGTAGATCAACCGTCTTACCTGAGCAACATATTTGGCCAGTCTGATCACTTGCTTTGTGTAGCCGAATTCGTTGTCATACCACACATAAAGCACGATGTTCTTCTGATCAGGTGAGACGATCGTGGCATTGCTGTCAAATACTGCACAGCATGTATTTCCAATGATGTCGTTGCTTACCAGCTCTTTGTTGATGTTGTAGTTGATCTGATTGATCAGATCCCCCTCAAGTGCAGCTTTTCTCAAGTGATTGTTCACTTCTTCTACATTGGTGTTCTTAGATACCGTAAGGTTCATTATTGCCAAAGATCCGTTAGGGGTCGGCACCCGCACGGCATTTGCAGTTAATTTGTCTTTTAAGCTTGGAATTACTTTAGTTACTGCTTTGCCAGCTCCGGTAGAGGTAATGACCATGTTGATCGCTGCGGATCTCCCTCTTCTTGGTTTCTTGTGCATATTGTCCAGTAAATTCTGGTCGTTCGTGTAAGCGTGAACTGTTTCTATGTGCCCTTTAACCACGCCGAGGCTATCTTCTATCACTTTAAGTACAGGAGATATTGCATTTGTAGTGCAAGATGCGGCTGAATATATATCGGTTCCAGACACGTCTAGCTCTTTGTGATTGATACCATAAACGATATTTGGGATCTCTCCGCCCGGAGCGGTAAGGATCACTTTGTTAGCACCCTTGGAGTTCAGGTGTCGGCTTAGAGCTTCTCTGTCTTTGAAAACCCCCGTGTTATCAATTACGAGCACATTCTTCATGTCGTATGCTGTATAATCGATTTCTTCTGGTGTTTTTGCTTCGATCATCTCAATGATCTGACCGTTGACAATTAATCTTTTATTCTGCAGGTCTTCTTGTACAGTTCCGTTAAAAGTGCCATGAACTGAATCATTTCTCAGCAGAGCAGCCCTTTTGGTTATTTGTTCATCGCTCGTATTTCTTGTAACGATCGCACGGAGCCTGAGCTGTTGACCTTTTCCTGCTTGTTTGATCAGCTCTCTAGCCGCCAATCGTCCAATTCTACCAAATCCGTAAAGAACAACGTCTCTTGGCTCGAAGCTGTGTTTGTCTTTTCCGATGAAGTCAGAAAGGGTAGTGCTAAGAAATGCTTCAACGCTTGGATACTCCTTTTGCTGTTCTAAATATTGTTTGGTGAGCTTTCCAATGTCCAGCTTGGAAGGTGCGAGGTCCATGGTACGCATTACTTTTGCCACTTTAGCTGCGGTATGGGCATCAATATGTTTGCGGACAACATTATCTGCGTAGTCAAATAAGTTCAAAACTTCGTTTACCCCCAGATCAACTAAGTGATTTCTGAAAAAGACAAGCTCAACTCCCTGATCATACATTAATGTGCCTACAGAATTTATAAGGCTAACTGTTGCTCTTTCTTTGCCTACCCAACTTTGCAATTCGGCTTCGTAACCGGTCTTTGCTTCCATGATTTCCATTTATATTGAAGTGGTTTGAATTAAAAAAAAACGTCAGGCTTGCCTGACGTTTTACAATTGAATTATCCTAGATATGTTTTTAGTAGTTTGCTTCTGGAGGTGTGCCGTAATCTTCTGATAGCTTTTTCTTTGATTTGCCTAACTCTTTCTCTTGTCAGGTCAAATTTAGAGCCAATTTCTTCAAGAGTTAATCCGTGCTGCATGCCAATACCGAAGAAAAGCCGGATCACGTCCCTCTCTCTTTCTGTCAAAGTGCTTAAAGAACGTTCTATCTCTCTTTGCAGGGATTCTCTCATCAAGTCGACATCTGCTTTTGGAGAATCGGAATTTACCAGGACATCAAGGAGCGAATTGTTTTCCCCGTCCACAAAAGGGGCATCTACTGATATATGCCTGCCGGATACTTTTATTGTGTCAGCTACCTTGTCCTCCGGAAGGTCTAGCGCCTGCGCCATTTCTGAAGCTGACGGAGGTCTTTCATATTCCTGCTCCAATTTTGCAAAAGCTTTGTTGATCTTATTCAACGACCCTACCTGATTCAATGGCAGTCTTACAATTCTTGATTGCTCTGCAAGTGCCTGAAGTATTGATTGTCTGATCCACCAAACGGCATAAGAAATGAATTTGAACCCCCTGGTTTCATCAAACCTCTGTGCTGCCTTAATCAATCCCAAGTTCCCTTCATTAATTAGATCTGGCAATGTAAGTCCTTGATTTTGATATTGTTTTGCTACAGAAACAACAAATCTAAGGTTGGCTTTTGTCATTTTCTCCAATGCGATCTGATCACCCTCTTTAATTCGTTTTGCCAATCTGACCTCTTCCTCTGCAGTGATCAATTCTTCTCGCCCAATTTCTTGCAGGTACTTGTCCAAAGAAGCACTTTCCCGATTCGTAATTGACTTCGTGATCTTAAGTTGTCTCATCCTTTAATACGGTTTTTCGGTGTACAGAAATGTTCTTTTTAGCAGGGCGCAAACATAGACCATTTAGCAATGCAAGTCAAATCTTTTAGGGTAAAGAAATCGCAGTTTTTATCAACATCGTTGAAAATTTTCAACGATTCTGTTTTTTACCCTACAATTGCCACCTAAACTGGTTTATTGTATCCGTTTATAGTCCGAAGCCAAAATAAGCTTTGCCTCCATTGGCGGTTATACCTTCAATTAGAATTCCGCCCTTTTTTGTGTTAAGGATATGGACCAATTCTTCAGGCGTTGATATTGGTTTTTGATCAACTTTCAGAATGATTATTCCTTCCTTTATCCCTGCACTCCTTAATTTCCCGGGGCCTATTGAGGCTACTTTCACGCCATTTTTGATCTTAAAAAGCCTTATATCTTCAGTCGTGATTTTCTTGAACGTGGCACCCAGTGCAGAGAACTTGTTTATTTCTGCCTTATCCATAATTCTTGTTTGGCCTTCTTTATTTCTTAAGGTTAGATTGATCAGTTTTTCTGATTCTCCTCTTTTTACAGTGACTGATATTTTGTCTCCGGGTCTGAATTTCCCTACCTGTTCTTGGAGTGCCGGGACGGAGTTAATTGTAAGTGAACCAATCTTTGTTATAACGTCGCCTTCTTTGACACCGGCTTCTTCTGCCGCCCCGTCTGGGATCAACCCTGTCACCAAAACCCCATCTGTATTTGAAAGACCTTGATCATTTGCAATATCCTGACTTATGTCAGTGAGTGCTACACCGATAAATGCACGCTGGACCATTCCGTATTCCAATAGATCATCGGTAACTTTTTTAACGATGTCTACAGGTACAGCGAATGAATAACCGGAATACGATCCTGTTCTTGAGGCAATGGCAGTATTTATACCGATAAGTTCTCCACTGACATTCACGAGCGCTCCTCCGCTATTGCCTGGATTGACAGCAGCATCGGTTTGAATAAAGGACTCGAGAGGGAATACTTCTTTGTTCTCATCGTATTTGAGCAGATCTATATCTCTGGCTTTTGCACTTACGATGCCGGCGGTAACAGTGGAGTTTAAGTTGAATGGGTTTCCTACGGCCAGCACCCACTCACCGATTCGTACTTCATCAGAGTTGCCATAAGAAATGAACGGCAATCCTGTTTCATCAATCTTTAATAATGCAATGTCTGTACTTGGGTCGCTTCCTACCAAAGAAGCCTTGTATCGTTTGTCATTGTTCAAGGTAATTTGAATGTTGTCTGCATCATCTATTACATGGTTGTTTGTGACAATATACCCGTCTTCGGAAATGATTACCCCAGACCCTGTCGCTTGTTGCTTTCTATTTCCTTCGCCTGGCCCATAGAAGAATTCATAAAATGGGTCACGGGAAAACTCTTGAGTGAACTCGTTTGTTACGTGAACAACCGTATTCAAGGTGTTTTCGGCCGCATAGGTGAAATCCATTGCCATCTCGGATGCCGCGCTATTTGAGGCTGACACATACTTGGTCGGGAGAGGGGCTATATTTTTGGTTGATTGTTGTTGTGGTTCTGAAACAGGCTGCTCTGTTTTGTTAATGACTGCAATGGCTACTATTACCAGACAACCTCCGGTTATTCCTCCTAAAATGGTTTTTCCTATCCCTTTCATCGGTTCCTTACTTTATATACTTTGGTTAAAAAAAAATATTTACTGTCTAAATGCTATTGTTAAGTTGGCTAAATTTGGTTCTAAACGAATAACGCTTGAATTGACGACTTGTTTCGTTTTTTCACTGTTAAAACTTGTTAACAATTGAAAGTCTTAAAATACATTGCTGTTTTATTGGCAGGGGCTGGTCTCGGAGTGATGTCTTTATTGTTGATTGGTTACGAGAAGCCGAAGGCGCCGGTGACACAGCAAGTGCTGAAAATAATTGAGCCTGACAAACAAATTGCAGAAGTCATTCCCGACCATAAAGATGAGGAACTAATCGATGCCAACAAAAGGCTGGACAAGAAGATAGACAGACTTGCTGATTCTCTTATGTCACTGAAAACCAGAATTGACAGTTTAAATGTATCTAAAGATTCTAATTCATATAGTTCGGTGGATACCATAACCGCAGGTTTTGATTCTCTGCTTATTTCGGGTGAAGACATATTGGTTGAAAGAGACCAGCTTCTTTCAACAGAGCTGGTCAGGGTCGAGAATATCTACAACGATTCACTTGCTGCTCCGACCAATGTTCTGATAGATTCACTGAAAGAAAAATTGAACATTTTTGAAAATGATTCGCCTGAATACTTGAAGATAGAAATGTGGAAATCACCCCTTAACTATAAAGGATACAAGATGTCAAAGTCAACATTGATTGTTTATGGATTATTGAATGAGCTTATCTTACATGTTTATTCAAAAGGGGATACTATCTTTGTCGAGACAAATGAGACGAGCTATCAATTTGAACAGACCTCTGATTTTAAAGAGCTGTGCATTATTGCCGAACGATGATAAAATTTGAAAAATATCATGGTACAGGAAATGATTTTATCATGATCGACAATCGCGAAAAACAGATTTCAACAGATAGTCTGTCATCTGTTTCTTCGTGGTGCGACCGAAGGTTTGGAATCGGAGCAGATGGGGTAATACTAATTGAACGACATGCTGAATGTGATTTTAACATGGTGTATTTCAACTCTGATGGAACTCAAAGTTTCTGTGGAAATGGTAGTAGATGTGCGGTCATTTTTGCCAGATCCCTAGGGATCATTGGGAATGAAGCTCGTTTTATGGCTGTTGACGGAATGCACGAAGCAAAAATTGATGAGGAAGACAGAGTCCATCTAAAAATGGCTGATGTCAGCGAAATTGAAGCACATGGTGAGTGTTTTTTTATAAATACCGGTTCACCTCATTACATTAAGTATGTGAATAATCTGGAGGAAGTGGATGTGGTTAAAGAAGCGCGGGCAATACGACATAGTGCACGATTTGAAAAGGAGGGAACTAACGTTAATTTTGTCGGGCTGGGTAAAGACAGACTAATGGTTCGCACATATGAGCGTGGCGTAGAGGATGAAACATTAAGCTGTGGAACAGGAGTAACTGCTGTCGCTTTAAGTGCCGCCGGCGATGAATTTGGGAAATATGAGGCGCTCATACAAACTCTTGGTGGGACCTTAGAAGTAGCATATGACAAAATTGACGAGAACAATTATGTAAACATCTGCTTGATCGGACCCGGTGAAAAAGTATTTGAAGGAATGATCGATGAGTAGGGTGATGCTACATGATATTGTTGCTTGTGAAAAATCTGATCTGAGAACAGGAGTGTACTTAGTGATCTTTCATGTTAATCGTGTGCCTCCCCATATTGGGATGTTTGCGTGCGGAAAATACTATAGCCTGACTGCGACCGAGAGCCAGATAGGGATCAATATTGATTCAATATGGCGCACAATTACCAGCAAGGAAATTGAAACGCTATTTATTCAAATTAACTCGTCTCCTTCACAGGAGGTGTTGGACTCTATTTATTCCTCATATAAAAATGCTGGTGCACATCAATTTACTTGTTTAAGACCGATCAAGGATTTTTTTCACATATACCATGGTATGAGTATGGATAATGTTCAATTTATTTTTGATCTCATCCCGGCTTTAAGATTGGCCAACTTGGTTGAAAAAACGTATCATTTGAATTTGAAATTCCCGGTCTACGAGAATTTCTTCGAACTATTGCAGTACGATATGGTTGATGTTTATCAAAGGATCGAAGAACTTCAGAATGAGTCGACACATGTTTAGTGCCGGCAATATAAGTTTGCGCGCTGTTGAGCCAAAAGACGTTGGCGTTCTTGAAAAATGGGAGAATGACCCCTCTATATGGAAGGTCAGCCAAACGCTTGTCCCTTTTTCAAAAGAAACGCTAAGGCAGTACATTAATACTGCCCAAGACATCCATGTTCATAATCAGATCAGGTTCATAATTGAGCATAATGAGATCTGTATCGGGACGATAGACATCTTTGATTATGACCCAGTTAACCTGAGGGCCGGCGTAGGCATCATGATAGAAAGCACTTACCGAGGGAAGGGCTATGCTAAATCTGCTTTAGAATTGATTGTTAATTATTGCAAACAAATACTGTTTCTCAGGCAGCTTTATTGTAATATCATAGAAGACAATGAGCCCAGTATTCGTTTATTTGAAACTGCGGGATTCATCGGGTCTGGTGTGAAAAAAGACTGGATAAGGATAGCTGAAGGATATCAATCAGTAGGC
>JAAZYJ010000246.1 GCA_014239715.1 Flavobacteriales bacterium | reverse complement strand
GGAAGGGTAGGATAGCTTCCCGTCCAGCATTGTATAAGCCATGTAGTGAACCTTCCCTCTGCTATTAGGAGATGGCTTCTTATATTCAGGTTCAGAATTTATGAAGGAATTTCCGTTGAAGACGATCGTGTCTGTCGTTTCGGCATCAAACTTTACGGGATAGTAATTTGTATTCATGTATGCGACAACATTTTTGTCTTTGAACGTTGTGGCGTCCATTCTTTTGCACCAGCCACACCAACCGGTGTAAAAATCGATGAACATTTTCTTTGGAACACTGTCTTTCTTGCTTCTGGTTATGGCCTCATCCCACGTGATCCATTTGACCTCGGAATCTTGTCCTAAAGCGACGAATGCAGCACAGAATATGAAACAGACCAGAAATATTCCTTTCATGAGGTTATAGATTTTTCAAAATAAAATCTGTCATCTTGTTATACAGATGTAGCCTTGTGTTACCCCCGTATATGCCATGATTTCTATCCGGATAAATAAGCAGTTCGTAGTCTTTATTAGCAGCCACAAGTGCATTGACCATCTCCATTGTATTCTGATAATGCACATTATCATCCGCAGACCCATGCACAAGAAGATATTTACCTTTCATTTCATTCACAAAATTGATGGGGGAGTTGACGTCGTAGTTTTCTCCGTTTTCATCTGGAGTGCGCATAAACCTCTCGGTATAAATGTTGTCGTAAAATCTCCAGTTCGTAACTGGTGCTACAGCAATTGCGGCTTTAAAAACGCCTCCGCCTTTCGTAATGCACAACGATGACATATACCCACCATAGCTCCAACCAAATATGCCAATTCGGTTTTTATCAACGTAGGGTAGCTTGCCCAACCATTGGGCAGCTGCAATCTGATCTTCGGTTTCGTATTTGCCCAATTGTAAATAGGTTGAGTGTTTAAAATCTCTACCTCTGAAACCGGTTCCTCTGGCGTCTACAGATACGACGATATACCCTTTTTGCGCAAGCATTTGGAACCAGGCAAAGTTCTGACCTCCCCAGGCATCATGCACCGTGTTGATTCCCGGACCACCATAAACATACATCAACACAGGAAGTCGATCTGTCTCCTTTGCTTCTGAGGGCCTTAACATGTAACCGTTAAGCTCTAGGTCTTTTAGCTGAACTTTAATGAATTCTTTTGTAACGAACCCATATTCCTGCATGGTTTGGCGAACCTTTTGGTTGTCTTTCAAGACTTTTAGCTCAGTGCCACTGGCGTCATTGAGTGTGATGAAGTAGGGTGTGTTGGCCGAAGAATGGAAATTAATGTAGTATTTGAATCCATTGCTGAATTCAACTTCATTTTGGCCTTTCCTTGTGGAAATTTTCTTTTTCCCTGTTCCTTTAAGGTTAATAGAATAGAGATGTCTTTCAAGCGGAGATTCTTCTGCCGACATGTAATAGATCGACTTTTTCGCCTCATTGACACCAATCATTTCAGTGACCTCCCATTTTCCTGTGGTTAGCTGTTGTTCAGAACCATCAAGTAGACTAACCTTGTAGATATGATTGTAACCGTCTTTTTCACTTGTCCATAGAAACGACTTGCCATCCTTAAGAAAAGTTAGGTTGTCTGTTATGTCGATGTAGGTTTCTGTACTTTCTGTATAAATTACTTTAGTAATTACTCCTGTTTTATTTGGCCTTGTTTCTTCGAAATCTCCTACCATCAGCTCCAGCTTATTTTGCAACCTGTTCATTCTGCAGACCATGAGTACATCGGGGTCATTCGTCCACTTGATCCGAGGAAGGTAGATGTCTTCGTCAATACCAGTATCAAATGCAAAAGATTTGTTTTTCGCTAATTCATAGACGAATATTTGAACAATGGAGTTAGCTTCTCCGGCTTTTGGGTATTTAAATTTGTACTGACTGGGATACAGACTTCCATACATGGCCATTTGATATTCTTTGACGCGACTTTCATCGAAACAATAGTAGGCAATTTTCCTTCCGTCAGGAGACCAGTAAATTCCATTGTCAAAGCTGAACTCTTCTTCGTATACCCAATCTGTAGCACCATAGATGACCTCATTCATTTTTCCGTCTGTTGTCACTTGGATTTCTTCGCCCTTATCAAAATCACGGATAAAAATATTATTATCTCTTACGAATGCAACCTTATTTTCAGTAGGTGAGAATTGTGCCAGTCTCTGTTTTCCTTTATTGGGGTCAGAAAGCTCAGTAACCTCTTTTGTTGCTATGTCATAAACATAGTAATAGGACTTTGTAGAATGACGGTAAATGCCCTCTTGCTCAGAAGCCAAAAGAACCTTGGATTCGTCTGAATTAAAGCTGTAGTCACTTATTCTGATCACAGCTTTTCCGCTGGGCCCGATATAATTAAGAGTATTCACATTAACAAGAGTTTCAATTTCCTCATTATCAGCATAAGTGAATTTTTTAATGGTCACTAGACCGGTTCCTTTATCAATTGCCATTGAGGTAAAATGTTCACCATCGTTCATTGATCTCACCCCGGATACAGTTTCACCATAAAATGCATAATCTTTCCAGATCACATCATTGGTTAATATTTTTGCTGGCTGAGAAAACCCAATCTGGTAAAAAGCCAGTAACAATGAAATCGCAAGTATTTTCTTCATTAGATTTATGTTAATTTTAAGTGCTTTCGAAGGTACAAAAGAACCTTTACCTAAACAATAGACTATTGACTGAACAAATTGAATACCAAAAATTAACGAAAGAAGATATAAGCTGGTTTCAGAATCTTATTGGACCGGAAAATGTAATTGACGACCAGGAGACAAGAAACAGCTATGGTAAAGATGAGACAGAAGATTTTATTTTCCCTCCGGAAGTGGTTCTCAAACCTGATAGTGCCAAGGATGTGTCAGCCATTATGGGCTACTGTAATGAACAAGTACTTCCCGTAACCCCTATAGGGGGCAGGACCGGATTAAGTGGTGGAGCGCTAAGTTTGTATGGTGGAATTGGGCTTTCGTTGGAAAAGTTGAACAGGATCATTTCTATCGATCAAAAGAATTTGCAAGTAACAGTCGAACCGGGAGTGATAACCCAAATTCTACAAGAAGAGGTTGAAAAGCACAACTTGTATTATGCTCCCGACCCTTCAAGTAGAGGTAGCTGTTTTATTGGCGGCAATCTGGCGGAAAACGCTGGAGGACCTCGAGCTGTAAAATATGGAGTTACCAAGGACTTTGTTCTTAATCTGGAGGTAGTGCTCCCAAACGGTGAAATGATCTGGACAGGAGCCAACACACTTAAAAATTCAACAGGCTATAATCTCACTCAACTAATGGTGGGGAGTGAAGGAACACTTGGTGTTATCACCAAAGCTGTTCTGAAACTGATTCCACGTCCGGAACACAACTTGTTGATGCTTGTGCCGTTTTCTTCAGCTGAAAAAGCTTGTGAGTCAGTAAGTGCCATATTCAGAGCAGGAATTGTGCCTTCTGCTTTGGAGTTTATGGAAAGAGATGCAATTGACTGGACAATGAAGTATACAGAT
>JAAZYJ010000255.1 GCA_014239715.1 Flavobacteriales bacterium | reverse complement strand
TTAGATGTGGAGTCGTCTAAAAAAGGAGCTCGATTTGTCCGGTTTTGCGACTGTTTTAATATTCCGCTACTGGTGTTCGAAGACGTCCCGGGATTCCTTCCGGGCACTGACCAAGAGTGGAACGCGATCATAACCAACGGAGCAAAATTACTGTATGCATTTAGTGAGGCAACAGTCCCTAGAGTTACCGTAATCACCAGAAAAGCATATGGTGGGGCTTATGACGTAATGAACTCGAAACACATTGGGGCTGACATGAACTATGCCTGGCCTTCGGCGGAAATAGCGGTGATGGGAGCAAAAGGTGCTGCAGAGATCATCTTTAAAGGAGAGATCAAGGAAGCAGAAGACCCTCAGAAAAAATGGAAAGAGAAGGAAATGGAATATGCGGAGCTGTTTGCGCATCCATATAACGCTGCGGCGAGAGGTTACATTGATGAAGTGATCAAGCCGCATCAAACACGAGATAAATTGATTAGGGCATTCTCTATGCTTACCAATAAGTGTGAATCTTTGCCTAAAAAGAAACACGGTAATATACCACTATGATCATTACCCGATTTATTGGGGAGTTTGTTCAATTTAAATTAGATTAGAAATAATTAGCAGTAAAATAAAATTTATGAAATTAGGTAGAATTCTATTTTTTGGCATTGCTTGTGCCATCTCGATCTCTTTGTCATTTACGATTGCCAAAGGGGAAATAAAAACAATCAAAGTAGGCGCAACAATGCCCAGTGGTGATGTTAAAATGTCTTCAACGAATGATGAGAAGCTGTCGCTATCAGAACAATACGGAGAGAATGGTTTGTTGGTCGTTTTTTCATGCAATACCTGCCCGTTTGTAGTTGGAGGAAAGGATACAGAAGGCTGGGAAGGTAGATATAATAAGGTTTTTGAACTTGCTGAAGAAAACAAGATCAATATGGTTCTTGTAAATAGCAACGCAGCAAGAAGAGATAAGGGAGAATCTCTGAAAGAGATGAAAAAGAGGGTCTCGGGCCAGGGACTTAAGGCAGCCTATCTGTTGGATAAGGGCAGCGTTGTAGCCGATGCATTTGGAGCCAGAACCACACCACATGTATTTCTGTTTAACAAAGAGAGTAAGCTGGTCTATGCAGGAGCTATAGACGACAATGTAAATAACGCGTCTGCGGTAAAAGAGCAATGGACATTCGATGCTCTGAAAAAGCTAGGAAATGGAGAGAAGATCGACCCTGCTCAGACTAGACAAAAAGGATGCAGTATAAAGAGGTTGGTAAAGTAATCGCAGCCCCTTTCTTGTTATGAAGTAGGGCTTTTTGTTGACAAAATTATACGATCAATGCAGTCTTTCTTCGCATCTTTGTATAGTGAAACTTTACGAGTGAATATATGAATGTTTTAGTCCTTGGGTCGGGAGGTAGAGAGCACGCCATTTCTTGGAAATTGGCTCAGTCATCTCAGCTCGACAAATTGTACATTGCTCCGGGCAATCCCGGGACCGAATTGGTTGGGGAAAATGTAGCTCTTGAGCTGACCGATTTTTCGGGAATAGCTGCCTTTGCATTAGAAAACAATGTTCAGATCATTGTTGTTGGGCCTGAGGGTCCTTTGGTTGCTGGAATACATGACTATTTCGATGAAAGGGACGATTTGTCGGGAGTTACGATCATAGGGCCTAAGAAAGAAGGGGCCCAAATTGAAGGGAGTAAAGATTTCTCGAAGGCCTTCATGATGAAATACAATATACCCACGGCAAAATATAAATCTGTTAACCAGGAAAATTTGGAGGCCGGATATCAGCATCTGGAAAAAATGAAACCGCCATATGTGTTAAAGGCGGATGGTCTTGCTGCTGGTAAAGGAGTTCTGATCCTTGAGGATATTGAGAAGGCGAAGAAAGAGCTGAATAATATGATTGCTGATCGAAAATTCGGAGACGCGAGCAGTACGGTGGTCATCGAAGAGTTTCTGAGTGGTATAGAAGTTTCGGTGTTCGTAATCACTGATGGCAAGAGTTATAAAATACTTCCTGAAGCAAAGGACTACAAAAGGATCGGCGAAGGAGATACAGGGCTCAATACAGGAGGAATGGGAGCGATCTCACCGGTGCCTTTTGCCAATCGGGATTTTATGGATAAAGTGGATAATCAAGTTATTATTCCAACCATCAAGGGCCTTCGTGCAGAAGGGATCGAGTATTCCGGATTTATCTTCTTCGGGCTTATTAAGGTGAAGGGGGACCCTTATGTAATTGAATACAATTGCAGACTTGGTGACCCTGAAACGGAGGTCGTTATGCCCAGGTTAAAATCCGACCTGCTGGATCTTTTTGATGGCATCGCTTCAGGAACCCTTTCAGAAAGAGATGTTCAAATAGATCCTCGAACAGCAACAACTGTAATGATGGTGTCCGGAGGATACCCGGAAGGGTATGAAAAGGG
>JAAZYJ010000195.1 GCA_014239715.1 Flavobacteriales bacterium | reverse complement strand
GTTCCGATTGTGTCTGATAATTAATGGTATTGTTGGGGTATCGCAAAAGAACTGATATATTTGACGATTCAACGATGGGGATGTAGCTCAGTTGGCTAGAGTGCTTGACTGGCAGTCAAGAGGTCGTGGGTTCGAATCCCATCTTCTCCACAAATTAAAGGCTTGCTATCGTAAGCCTTTTTCTTTTAGTTGCAGCTGGCGCCCATTAAAGCCGATGAAAAGAAGGGCTCAACATAAGGGATGCTTTATAGGATCAAGCCAAAGATTTTTTCAATGATTCGAATGCATTTTTCAGCTTTTTCAACATTTCAAGATTTTGCATCAAGGGGTTTTCCATACTTCTGCAAATGTCGGTCATTTCAGTGGCGCCCATCGTTGCACTGGCCCCTTTTAATTTGTGAGAAGCTTTTCTGACTGCTTCATGATTTTTTTGAATGGTTCCGAATTCGATTTCACCAATAGATTGACTAGCGTCTCTCAAATACACTTCGATGATGGAATTGCGAATCTCCTCAGAGACTTCGAATATGGGTGCGTTCGGGTCCAGCATGGATCAAAACGTATTCATTCGTTTCATTAGATTTTTCCGATAGGTTCTGCTAATGGGCAGAACTTTTTCAACCACAGAGACCGTATTTTCCTCTATTTGGTTTATCCGACCGAAATTAATGATGAAAGAGCGGTGAATTCTGCAGAACTGATCATTGGGCAGCTTTTGTTCAGCTTCCTTCATGGTAGTGTGCACCACGTATCTCTTGCCTCCAACATGTACTCCTATATAATCACCGATCGATTCGACATAATCAATGTCGTAAATATCCAATTTAACCAATACCGAACCGGACTTTACAAAAATAAATTTTGCATCACCTACTGCATCAGGCAGTTGGACCTTTTCCAAAGCATTAATAAAGCGATCATACTTAACCGGCTTTACCAAATAATCTATTGCATTTTTATCAAATGCTTCAACTGCATACTTCTCCTTACCCGTAATGAAGATCACAGAAGGATTCCCTTGTAACGAATCAACCATGTCAAACCCGTTCATTTCAGGCATTTCGATATCTACCAAAATAACATCCACAGGATTCTTTTTCAAGAACTGCAGTGCTTCTTGTGGATTCTCGAAACTGCCGGCAAGATCCAGATCGTCCGTCTGCTCGACAAAGCTTTCAATTACTTTCCTAGAAGTATTATCATCATCAACAATGAGGCAGTGCATGCGAAATTGCTTAAGGTTGAATATAAAATTAATAATATTCCTGAGGGCATCAACGCATATGGCAGATAATATTAGTTTTGTTTCTTATGAAGATATTGGTTACAGGGGGCGCGGGATTCATTGGAAGTCATACGGCAGTAGAGCTTGTTAATGCTGGTTATGAGCCAATTATAGCAGATAATTTCTCAAATTCTAATCGAAATGTTATTGGAAAAATCGAGGATATTACAGGTCAAAAAATTACTATTTATGACGTGGATTGCAGAAAAAGAGCACAAATTGATTCAATTTTTGAAGACCATCCGGGGATCAAGGGTGTAATTCACTTTGCCGCATATAAATCAGTTCAGGAATCGGTTGAGCATCCTGAGAAGTACTACGATAACAATATTGCAAGTCTGACCAGCATATGTGAATCTATGAAGAGGTATGGGGTTAGGAAATTTGTTTTTTCATCTTCTTGTACGGTCTATGGTACGCCTATCAGCACTCCTGTGGATGAAAGTCATCCAATTGGTGAGGCTACCAACCCATATGCTCATACCAAACAGCTTGCGGAGAAAATTTTATTCGGTATGTGCAGGTTTAACAAAGAGTTGAATGTCGTCTTGCTAAGGTATTTTAATCCAATTGGAGCACATCCCAGCGGGTTGATCGGGGAATTGCCAAACGGAACGCCTGATAATTTGGTGCCCTACATTACACAATCGGCAGCCGGATGGCGTGACTCCTTGGTGATTTTTGGAAATGATTACGATACTCCTGACGGCACCTGCATAAGGGACTTTATTCACGTGGAAGACCTTGCAAAAGCACATGTTAAAGCGATTCAATGGGAAAACCCCGATGGTAATATTGATGCGTTCAATATCGGCAGTGGAAAGGGCCATAGCGTAACAGAGCTGGTAGAGAAGTTTGTTTCTGAAACAGGAGTAAACCTAAACTTTGATTATGGGGAAAGAAGACCTGGCGATATTCCCGCTATCTTTGCTTCTGTGGAAAAAGCAAAAATGAGCTTGAACTGGGAAGCGGACAGAACGATAGAAGAAGCTCTGAATCACGCGTGGAAATGGCAAAGAAAATTAATTAAACAAGAATGAGATATTGCCTTGTAATATCATTAATGTTC
>JAAZYJ010000216.1 GCA_014239715.1 Flavobacteriales bacterium | reverse complement strand
ACTTCACCCTGCCTTTTAACGCGGGCTGTGTACTGGTATTCTCCCTTAGGAAGCTGATTACAATTTAATCTGTACGAGTCCGAGGTAGGGGTAAAAGAAAAATCAAACTCCTCGCCTGCTTCGTTGATCATCGACAGGTGCGCATCAACATCATTAACCAGCTCGTAGCTTCTATTGTACAGCTCCGCATCAAGTGTCACATCTTCATCCTCCTGGTAGTCCGATGATGAATAAACCCTAAAAAAGCTCTTATCCTCTTTTGAGGCCAGATATGTAATTATCTTCCCAATGAACTTATCAAACTGTTCATGAGTTCTGTTCTCCTGATAATCGGCCATCCTCCATCGCCAGATTCCCTCCCCAAGTATGAATCCGAATTTATTGTCTCTAACTTTATTGAAAAGGAGCAATGGAAATTTCGTCTTGGCGTTGCCGATCTTTTGGTAAAACAAAATTTCAGAAGAAGTGCTGGTTTGATACTCGCTGGCAAATGGTAAGGTCAAAGGAGGGAATTTTTCTATCTCACGTTTAAAGTTCTCGTCTATAGTAAACAACGGGAAAGATTTATTCACCAATACCTGAGCATTTGTCAATCCTCTCGCATCCACTATTTTGAGCCCGTTGTTTTTTGAATTGAATTCAGCAAATCTGGTTTGAGCTCCCAAAATATAAAGTATCGGGATGCCCGAATTGCTAATTTCAGCATGAGTGCGAGACACTTCAGCATTAAACGGGACCTGATGAGCAATAATTAAACTGAAATCGGAGGGCTCCCCCTCAAAATTTTCAAGTAAACTCACTTCGACAATGTAGTTCTTGTTCCTTTCGATGGCCATTTTTAGGGCGGAAATATCAGGATTAGGAGCTCCAGCCAACATCAATATCTTCTGTTTGCTATCTAACACATCAATATAGATCTCCCGATAATTATTGGTCGTAGTTAACTCGCCTTTCAACGGTTCAATAGCAACCGTGTATTTCTGGATTCCAGTATTTTTGGCTTCAATATTAAACGGGACTACACTAAAAAAATCTTCCTTGTCGAATTGAACCGTTTCACTTCTTATTGTTTTTCCGTTCTTAAGAATTGAAACCGTTGTTTCCTGGCCCGAATAATCTCTGGATCTTAGGGCTATCTCAACAGGAAAATCATTCCCGAGATATGCCAGTCGATTGTGTGCGACATCTGTTAATATGATGTCTTTTTGAGCACTTGTATCTCCCAAAGCAATCGAGTATATAGGTGTATTCTTGATTTTGTCAGCAATGTAAACCGGATCAGTTCCATGGTTGTAAATGCCATCAGAAGCAATTACAATTGCACCCAGGTTACGATTATAGAACCTTGTAAACATCTGCGTAAAGAATTCAGAAATATTGGTGGTCTTTTCTTTAAAGTCTAAATTCAACCCCTCTGTTACATTACCTCCAAAAGTGTAGGATTGAACCTCGAACTTCTCACTTAATTTCTTTTCTAATTTAGTTAGCTCATCCTTATATTCCCCGCTTATATACGAGGAGTCCTTTCCCAATAACAAAGACTCAGAGTTGTCATGCGCCAATACTACTATGGGTTTCTCCAATTTAGTCGATACTGATTCCATTATTGGTTCTAGAAGCAACAGTGCCAGAAAAGTGACGGTTAAGAAGCGAAAACCAAAAAGGATCCAACGCCAAAATCTACGGACCTCTTCAAGGAGCCTGTCTTTCCGATAAAAAACAAAAGCATACAGGATGCCCAGAGCTACACAAATAAAAACATACCAACCGGGGAAACTTAAGCTTATGTTCATTAGGATTAGGTTAACATACCACCACAAACGTTAATTACCTGCCCTGTAATATATCCGGATGCGTCTGATGCCAGAAAAAGTGCCAAATTGGCCACATCTTCAGGGCTTCCTCCCCTTTTAAGTGGTATTGAATCTCTCCATTCCTGTACAACTTTTTCGTCCAACGCTCCGGTCATCTCAGTCTCTATAAATCCGGGAGCAATTGCGTTGCACCTTATACTTCTTGAACCAAGCTCTTGTGCCACGGATTTCGTAAACCCGTTAATCCCCGCCTTCGAAGCAGCATAGTTGGCCTGACCGGCATTCCCTTTTACACCAACCACTGAGCTGATGTTAACTATAGATCCGGATCTTTGCTTGAGCATCGTTCGCTGAACCGCTTTTGTCATATTGAACACTGACTTTAGATTTGTATCTATCACTTCATCCCAGTTGTCCTCACTCATTCTCATCAATAAACCATCTCTGGTTATTCCGGCATTGTTGATCACGATGTCTATAGACTCAAAGTTCTCCAGTGCCTTAGAAATTAGCTCTTCACAAGCTGCATAGTCTGCCGCATTAGACTTTACCGCTATTGCATTTACACCTTTCTCCTTAAGGTCTGATTCTATTGCCTTAGCCTTGTCCTCAGAGGAGGCATATGTGAAAATCACATTTGCCCCGGCTTCCGCAAATTTCTCAGCTATTCCCTTACCAATTCCCCTCGTTGCACCCGTGATAATTGCCGTTTTACCCTTTAAAATCTTCATTTCGTTTATTGTTTTATCTAATTACTTTTTTATTCCATAGCTTCGCGGCATGGAAATGCCAAATATAATGAGAAAAACCATTCTCAGTTTGTCTACATTCGCGATAATGACAACATCTTTTGCACAGAATTGGCTTGACATTGGAGTTAAGGGATGCTATGGCCTAACTCTATTGTTCAACCAAAATATGTTTGATGATGGATCCTTCAATCACCAACTCTCTACCGGGTACACTTTTGGAGGAAAATTAGGCTATAATTTTGGGGAGAATCATGAAGTGACCTTCGATGTAATGAGCTCCAGTTTCAGTCAGAAGTTCAAGTTTAACATTGTGGACTCCACCTCGGGAGCTAGTCCGGAATATCGATCAAATATAAGCTATAAGGCGCTTGACCTTCTTCTTATGTACAGGAACAATAATTCAGGAAGGTATTTTGAGATCGGCCCTATTATGTCATTACTCAAAAACGGCAAGCATACAAACGAGTATCACGACATTACAGACGCTGATGTTTCTGCGAACTGGACAAAGATCGGATATGGTGTTTCAATGGGATTCGGAGCCTATATGTTAGGAACTGAGAACTTTGGAATTACATTCGGCGCAAGATTCAATTACATGTTGTCGGATGCAATAAGCGCGGCGGGACAATCCAACAATTTCCCCGCAAATAAGAGTTACAGCACCTATAAAGCATCACACCCGTTCAGCGCCATGCTCGTTATGGAAATGAACTATGACCTAGGATACCTTGCCCAAGGAAAGTGTTCCAAAAGGCGTAAGATCATCTTGTTCTAAGCTCACTTTAAGGGATAACAAATCTATCGGACACTATTATTTCATCAGAATCACTTTTCCAGCCAACCACTTTTTCATTGACAGGCATTGTATCATGTAAATTCCCGCCGGGTTATCTGAAATGTCAAACTGTGCTATTTTCTCTTTATTCAGCGGATATTTTGAAATTATTTTCCCTGTAATGTCGGCAAGATAAACTTCACTCGCCTGACCTCGAACTTCAACAGTAAGCTGTCCCATAGTAGGGTTGGGCCATACTTTGATCTCCTCAACCACGAGTATCTCATCGGATGGCCAATCAGAAGTCAGATTGTTTTCAGTATCCTCTGAGGCAAATACAGTGTCGGGGTGCAATGCCCGAATGCTATCCTGAAAAGCCAATAATACTGAGTCTACAATTACTGAATTAATTACTTCTTTAATCACTAAAGTGTCTGGTATAACTTCAAGAGTAAGATTTTGATCGCACTCCGGTGTATACGTATATTCCATGATCAAACGAGCTAATAGTTTGTTAAGCAATTCCACCTGATATTCATCTATAGTAGGCTTGGCATGCGGATCTCCAATTCCACTATCATCAGTCAAAAACACATACGATGCGTTTGTGTAGAGCGCGATCGATCGCATCAAATATTCGAGGCTTTCTTCCGTTCCATAATTAGCACTGGCAACAATGGGGACGATCCTGATGCCTTTTTCGGCTGCCTTAGCAATGTACCTGGATAAATTGGATCTGGTCAGACTATCGGTCGCAGGAGGCTCGTCCAGTATCAGAAAAGCTATTCTAGCTCTTGCGTTCTCACTCCATGCCAGATATTCTACGGCTGCAAACAACGCAGAATCAACAAGCTCTGCCCCACCTTCTTCCGCCTTTTGTGCTTTGATAAATTTACCTGTAGCTGACTCATCAGTGGTAAAATCAGAATGCCGTAAAGCATATTCATTGCCGGTACATCTATAGAAAACACTTGCCGTTCTGAAATTGAATGACTCGTGTTTCTTTCTAGCCTTCATCATGATATCCTCCAGCTCTACCTGCAAATAGTTTATCTCATCTTTCATTGAGCCTGTTGCGTCTACCACAAACGCAATATCCACATTATCAGACAGGTTGCATTCCTTCTGAACGAGCATTCGATTGATCCCATCCTCAAATAGTGAAGGATGCTTCAACACTTTTTGATGACCATCAACAGTAGCGACGATCTTGTGTCCTTCTTCCCCATTGCCCCAAAGCTCTGCCGATCCTGTATTATCAGTGCGTGCTTTCCACAAGATCTTATTTTCCTTGCTCATCAATTGAACGGGGACATCTGTAACCGGTCTTCCTTCTCCATTAATAACCTGTAAAGAATGTCGGTGGGTCGGTTTAATTGACCACAATTGGCTGTATTGGTTGAAATCTTCTTT
>JAAZYJ010000260.1 GCA_014239715.1 Flavobacteriales bacterium | reverse complement strand
TTCCTCAAAAATTTCCAACCCTTTACTAATTTCATTCTCGTCCTGCCTCATCAGATAGTTGTTGTAGAGCTGAAGCATCCCGTATTTGTTAAACCCACTGGTTTCTTCCAGCTTCAACAGAAAATAGGCATGTTCTTCCTTGCCTCCGTATTTCGCATATATTCGTGAGATCGCACTGGAAACTGCCCCTTTTTCCTTTTCGTACTTTCTGGCAATGTCCATCGCCCTGTCCTTGTCAATTTCTGCCAATGCGTCAATGGCTTGTGCCATTACGTTGTACGAGGAATCCTTCAACGCATCTTCATAAATTGCCATCAGATCAGCGTCTCCCTGCCAATACTTTTTCAGGCACTTAAGCGCGGCTTTTCTGACCTGTGGGTGTTCGTCTTTTGTCAAAGCAACGACCGTTGGCTTCATCCCTGATTTATCTGCCCTAATTGCTCTTTTTCCTTTATTCAGAGCCAGCAGTCTCACGTGCCAGAAGGCGTGGTCCAGTGCTCGTACAATAGCGGCTTGTGCTTCTTCGCTCTTAGCTTTCCCCAGTTCTTGTAGAGCTTCTTTCTTGTCCAGGTAAAGTGGTGCGTTGTCCAGCTGATAGATCCATTGACTTAAAGGCTTCTTTTCCTTTTTTTCACAGAGCAATACTTTTTGCGCATCGATATTTACGAGCTGTGGTTCTGTCGGAAGGTCAAAAACAAAGGTGTCTCTTACGCTCTCTGACCATACCAAGTGTCGATTGCGCCTGTCGTTAACGTATGTCTCTATCTGGATCGGCAGCTTGTATAACGGGAGCTCGTCAAGGTCTTGATTTTGGTGAACATACACGTATAGCTTGTTAGTGCTATCGGTGTATTTCTGGGAGAAATTCAGGTTCGGGTGTCCTCCGGCCAGGAACCATTGGTTAAAGAACCAGTTCAGGTCTTCGCCCGTTGTTTTCTCAAACGCCAGTCTCAGGCTATGAATTTCTGCGGCACCATAAGCGTTGTCTTCCAGATATCTTTTTAGCGACTGGAAGAATGCGTCGTCTCCCAGATAAGCGCGAAGCATGTGCAAAATTCTACCGCCTTTGTTGTACGATACCAGGTCAAACATGTCGTCTTTGTTTACATAATCAAACCGTATCACATCTTTGGCTCCCTGTTGTTGAGCTGAAAGGATGTAGCTTTCCATCTCGTTGTGGGCATTTTTGTCCGCTTCCATTCTGCCATATTCGTGCTCGTCCCATAAGAATTGGCTGTAGTTTGCAAAAGATTCGTTTAGCGGCAGATTGGACCAGGATTCACAGGTTACCAGGTCGCCGAACCAATGATGAAAGAGCTCGTGTGCAATAATGGATTCATTTCCTCCATCAATTATTTCTCTTTCTGTTTGGTGCAAAAATTCTCCGTGTATAACGGCAGTTGTGTTTTCCATGGCCCCGGAAACATAATCTTTCACAACAACCTGATGGTATTTGCCCCAGGGGTATTCAACCCCAAGCAGATCTGAAAAATAACCTATCATTTTAGGTGTTTTTCCGAAAATGGCCTTGGCGTGTTTTTCGTAGTCCTTGTCAACATAGTAATTGACGGCCATTTTTGATCCATCCTTCCTTACCCAGAAATCCTCCACAACGGCAAAATCTCCAACGGCCATCATGAACAGGTATGGAGCGTGGGGCTTTTCCATTTTCCAGTAGTCCGTTCTGGTTCCGTCTTCATTTGGTGTAGAATAGATCAGCAGGCCATTCGATAATGTTTTGAATTGTTGGTCGACTGTCATATAAATTTCCTGTGTGGTTCTTTCGTTAGGCGAGTCTATTGTGGGGAACCAGCATGAGCTTGACTCTGTTTCGCCTTGCGTCCATATTTGGGTAGGTTTATTGGCGTCCGAACCATCTGAATTAACAAAGTAAAGGCCTTTAGCTGAACTGATTGCTATCCCTCCTTGCTGCTCTACCTTTTCGGGATTTGCAACGTAGTCTATCCGCACCGTATATTGTTCCTCCCTATTGTATTCTCTGTCGAGTTTTATTTTCAAAAATTGGCGATCCGAAAAGTGTTCAAGCTGACTTTTCTCCAGCTCACCGTCTAGAAGGGCTACTTTTGAGACATCAATTTCTTTGGCGTCAAGAATTAAGGAGTCGGTAGGGTGAAAATACGGCTTTACGGTCAGGTCTGCGCGTCCCTTTAATTGTTTCGTCTCCCATAAAAATTCAACTTCCAGCTTTGTGTGCAGCAGGTCGTTGGTTCGTTTCTCAGATGCTTGATAAATCGGTCTAGACACAGATTCACTGTTCTCATCTTTCATTAGTTCATTGATCAAACTTGCTGGCTTTTCATTGTCTTTAAGTGTAGCACTCTCAACATGATTCGCTTGTTTGATCTTGCAGGACGTGAATAGTACTGCTGCAATAAATAAAGTTCCTAGCCGCCACATAGCTTCATTGAATTGTTCACAACAAAGATGTAAAAAATACATATTGCTACGGCTTAAATTGGTATGTACGGTAGATTCACTACTTTAGGTGTACAATAGAAATCGGCAAGCTTGTATAAAGTAGTAATTAATGACAAAATGAGTGGGAGTCGTTCCCCGGACGACGGTGAGCTGAAGTTGTTGGATATTCAGCAAGATAACAGTGGCTCATTTCATATCATATATAAAAACAAGACGTATTCTGTGTATGTGTTGGAGTTTATCCCGGCTGAAAAAACTATTGTCCTCCTCATTAATGGAAACAGATACAAGGTGTCGTTGGAAGATCAATATGACGTTCTTCTTAAGTCTATGGGCATGGGATCGAACGCTTCTAAAAAGTTGAAGCATCTGAAGGCGCCTATGCCGGGGCTTGTTCTTGAGGTGCTGATCAATGTTGGAGACGAGGTTAAAAAAGACGCCCCTTTGATCGTGTTGGAGGCAATGAAAATGGAAAATGTCATAAAGTCTCCCGGAGAAGCAAAAGTAAGTGGCGTTGAAGTTTCCAAGGGGGCCGCTGTTGAAAAGAACGAAGTATTAATTCATTTTGAATAGACCTATGAAAAAAGTAACACTCTCATTTAGCTCCCTTTTTGTGGGGGCCGTATCTGCTTGTTTCTCGCTAGTCTCTTGTGGAAGCGATACAACCGAAGAGAATTCGTTATCAACGACCACTATTACAACAGACGAAGAAATTGCTGTTTCTGAGCTTTGGCAGTACGATCATGCATCAACAAAAGTAATCTGGACAGGGTATAAGTTAGAGTCAAAGGCTGGCGTTGAGGGGTCTTTTGACAGCATCTCTGTTGAGGGGTTTAGCCCTGGTCCCGACGCCTCAAAATGCATAACAGGAGTAACGTTCGAGTTGTTCACTGCATCAACTGAAACGGCGGACACATCAAGAAATAGAAAAATAATCACACGATTTTTTGGCGAGATGATCAATGGTGCTAAGATTACCGGTGAAATAAAAAGCATTGATGCTTCAGAGGGTGTTGGTCTGATTTCTGTAACAATGAACGGTGTCGAAAATGACCTTGAGGTTTCCTATGAAATGGATAAGGACAATGTGATCAAAATGGTTGGCACGATCGACGTCCCAAGCTGGAATGGTCAGGCGGCACTGGACTCATTGAACAGCGTCTGCTTTGAAAAGCACGAAGGAATTACATGGCCGGATGCGGAAGTTAAGATCCTTACAAAATTGAAAAAATAGAGCTCGGGCCAGTTAAATCTTCCCGTAAGTTACTTGATCACGCGTGCGTCAGGTCCATGTTAAAGTGGGCCAGCCTTACAAAATCTGCAACCCTACCCTCTATGTCTTCAGTTGTTAATGATTCAAGCCTTTGTGTTCCGAATTTCTCCACAGTAAAGGAGGCCAATGCGCTGCCATAGATAATGGCCCTTTTCATGTTATCAAAAGAAATGTCGTCGGTTTTAGCCAGATATCCGATAAACCCTCCTGCAAAAGTGTCTCCGGCCCCGGTAGGGTCAAAAACATCAGCCAAAGGCAGGGCGGGCGCAAAAAACATCTTCTCTCCATGAAAAAGCAGAGCTCCGTGTTCACCCTTTTTAATAATTAGATACTGCGGTCCCATTTTGCGAATGTTGTTTGCCGCCTTTACCAAAGAATACTCTCCGGATAGCTGTCTGGCTTCCTCATCATTTATGGTCAGGACGTCTACTTTTTTCAGCACTCTCTTTAGGTCGTCCATCGCAATGTCCATCCAAAAATTCATTGTGTCCAGCGCAACGAGCTTGGGTCTGTTGTTGAGTCGTTCCAGCACCTGTAATTGAAGAACCGGAGCAAGATTGCCCAACATAAGGTAGGAGGTGTCATTTTTGTATGATTCGGGAATTATGGGGTCGAATGATTCAAGTACGTTCAGTTCTGTGATCAGCGTGTCCCTGGTGTTCATATCTGTGTGGTATTTTCCTGACCAAAAAAAGGATTTCTCGTCCTCTTTGATCTGAAGCCCCTCAAGGTCAACTCCCCTGGATTTGAGATCCTCAAGGCAGTCCTTGGGAAAGTCTCCTCCTACAACTGAAACCACCCTGGAATGATTCACAAAATATGATGCCGCCAATGAAATGTACGTGCATGCTCCTCCTACTATTTTATCTGTTTTTCCAAACGGTGTTTCAATGGCGTCAAACGCTAAAGTCCCTATACTCAGTAAACTCATGTCTTTTTCGATTAAATTTTGGCGTAAAGATAATTGTATAATTGGGAATTATAATTTAATATTGCCGTCCGTTTGATGGGGTGTTCGTTTTGTCATTCGGTATGCTTCTTTAGCTCAGTTGGTTAGAGCATCTGACTGTTAATCAGAGGGTCCTTGGTTCGAGCCCAAGAAGAAGCGCAAAGCCTTGGTTTATTGCCGGGGCTTTTTTGTTTTTGGGCCATTGTTGATTTCCAATCAGATAGAGATAAACTGAAATTGCATTGACGTTAGGTCCTCAAACTCTTTTCCGGCCTCTTCAATATCTTCGTCCATTTCGTCATAGGCCCATTCTATTTTTATCTGGATGTTGTCGCTGCTGTTGTCGATCTCATTGATTTTTAGCAATAGATCCATAATGTACTTCGCTGAAGAAGAGTTGAAATATTCAAAATGGAATCGAATTGCGTGGGATTGATCGTTTCCATATTTCTGTGCTCGATAATATAGCTGGCCTCCCCAATCTTCGATCCACTTCATGATCGGCTCGTAAAATTCAGATACATTTTCCGGCCTGCTTTCACCTCTGATCAGGTAGTGGTTGTTTTCAAGGTCCAGGGTGATTTCCGGAGAATTGTCTGATTGTTCAATTTTTAGTGCTCTCATAACAAAATCTTATAGTCTTATTCCTAAAATTAATATATCATCCCTTTGTTCTCTTCCGCTGCTCCATTCAGTAAAAACTTCGGAGTAGCAATCGCTTTGGGTGTTCATGTCTTTTGCGGCATGTTCCAGCAGCATTTCCCTGAATCGCTTAGGGTAGAATTTTTTTCCCTCCTCGCCGCCTTTTTGATCATAAAACCCATCGGAATATAGATATAGGGCGTCACCTTCCTTTAGTTGGATCTGCTGGTCGTTGAATTCGTCATGTCCATAATTTTGACCCAAATGTGCTTTGCTTCCTTTTATTTCTGCAAGCTCCCCTTTTGAGATCTTCACCAGTGAGTTTCTTGAGCCTGCGAATCCGAGTTTTTTGTTTTTAGTGTCCACGTTAATAACTACGATATCCATACCGTCTTTAACGGGGACCTGACTGCCGTTGCCCTCTTTTCCTGAATCAGCTCCAAATAGGCCGTATAGATCGTCATTTAGCTGTGTCAGTATCGTCTTTGGGTCTCTTGCTCCAAGCTGTTTGACTATCTTGTCCAAACTGCTGATAGCCAAAACGGACATGAATGCGCCAGGAACCCCATGTCCTGTGCAATCAGCTACAGCAATTATGCAGTCGTCCGAGCTGGCATCGCACCAGGAAAAGTCGCCCGATACTATGTCTCTGGGGCGATTAAAGATCAGGTGGTCCGCAAACTTTTCGGCAAGACAGTTATTGCTTACCAGAAGTGCATTTTGAATTTTTCTTGCATAGTAAATGCTATCTAAAATGTCTTTGTTTTTTTTGTCTAGCTCTTTGTTTTGGCTTGCAATCTGTTCGTTCTTATCTTTTAGTTTTCTATTGTTTCTGACATACATCAGGACCAGGATCAGCATTAGTGTTGATACTGACCCAACAGCAACCAACCATGCGCGTGAGCTTGCAGCCTCTGCTGCTTTTTTTGCCTTTTCAGTTTTTTCTTGCCTCAGCTCTGCTTCTTTTTTCGCAATTGTAAAATTCTGCCTTTCCAGGGCATGTTTTTGGGCCTCGGCTTGTCTCTCCTTTAGTTCAAGTCGATTCTGCTGATTCAACAATTTTAGTTCTTTGACTTGATTTTCAATGCTTAGGTTTTCAATCTCTTTTAAGGATTTTACGTTTGCTCGTTCAATGTTGTCGATGTATTTTTCCTTCTCCGTTTTAGTGTCCTGATCAAAGTCCGTTATTTGCTCATCCTTATTATTCTGATTTTCTTCTATTCCCTGAATTGTAGCCTCTGCGTCTTTGATGGTGTTGCTCAGTCCATTTTTTTTAGAAATATTAAGGGCCTTTTTCAGCCTTGAAGTTGCCGTGTCATAGTCGCCATAATTGGCGTAGACCTTTCCCAGATTGATCAGCATTCTGGCATGATTAGCTTCATCGGGCCAATCATTATATAGCTTATTCGCTTTTTCATAGTTGAAAATGGATTCTTTAAAGTCGGAAAGTAAAAAGTGGTTATACCCTATTTTTGAATAAATAGACGCTGTGCCCTTATCCGGCTTTCTTTTTGATTTAAGCGCTTTATTGTATTGCAATATTGATTTTTCAGGGTTCCCGAGTTCAGAAAAACAATACCCTGTTGACTCATAAGAATATGA
>JAAZYJ010000232.1 GCA_014239715.1 Flavobacteriales bacterium | reverse complement strand
GAAATGAGGCTAAGAAATCGTTTAAGATCTTTTATTGACCAAAGCCGACAACTGATCCTTTTCTGTGCTCTATTAAAAGTCCAACACAACCGCTTTCAATGTACTCAGCTGCCAATCCATCTTCCCCAGCAGCGCCCGGCAAAATTACTTCGATGTGCATCTTTCTTGTCATCTTTGAAAAGAAGCTAAATTCAGGTCCACCTTTCTTACTATCATGTCTTACCTCTTCCTTAAGTTTATACTTTCTTTTTTTGACAATCCTGGTCGACGTAACGGTTTCCATAACGACTTCCTCAATAGGCTCCCCATCTTCATCATACATCTCATCACCGTACTCATCCTTAGCGATTTCATACACCTCATCCCCATAGGCGTCCAGCTTTGGCATTTCCTCAGTATCCGTAACCGTCTTCTCCTCCCAATAGGGCTTTTTGATCTTTTCAATTATTCGAAATTGAACCTCGCCTGTAATTTCTTGTTCGTCAACACAAACAGTTATTCTGTAATCCATTCCTTTGTAGGCAATCATAGTGACCTCTGTTGTGTCTCCACTGTCGAACATGCCACTCTTAGACTGACCATTGTAAAGAAACCCCACTCTTCTGCCATCGTCACAGCTCTTTACAAATTGATAACAATCCTGTGCAAATGTTGGTGAAGTACCAACAAATAAAATGCTAAGTAATACTATAAGTAGTTTTTTCATAATCTATTCTTAACCAGTAATTGAATTTCTCAATTCATCCACCATCGATTTCAACTCATTAAATTGTTCCTCTGTTATAACAGGCCGGTCGCCACCATCTAACACAGTAACACCACTATCATTGACCGTTGCTTCAGTCGTCCCTTCAGCATATTCCAATCCCATGAACAGCTCTTCAATATCACTAAGCTCGGACATTACATCCTCAACATCAGGGTCAGACTCTGCAAAGGTGCTTAAAAATCCCATGATGCTCTCAACCGTAAGCGATTGATTGGCGATCTCTTCCACTATCGGATCAGCAGCATCGTAGGTTTCGACCATGTTCGTCAGTAAATACAGTCCTTCTATCCATCCTCCGGCAACTATCATTCTCAATGTGCCACCACGATCGTTCTTATCCAGATACTCATACGCCTCATAGTACGTGTTCGCTGATATAGAGACAATGCTATCCACCGTTCCCGCTGAAATATGTGCTTGAATTCTGTCTTTTAACGCTTCGTCCATTGCACTTCTAATGTTCAATTCATCCGAAAGATCATCCACCACTTTGATGTAATTAAATAATTCAGGGCCATAATTAAAAGAACTGGCATAGCTCAGGTCAGCAAAATACACGCCAAAATTCAACGCTCTGGTTTTTTTATCACCGTAGTTAGATACATTGGCCGGGTCATTAAGAAAATTGAATTTCGCTTCGCTACCAATGTTCTGTAATGCCAAAAACAGATCCGAGGGAGTTGGAACAGTATATTCAAGACTCGGATCAAAGCTTTGAAGTTCCGATTCTTCCTCGTTGCTGATAGCAGTAGTGTCAACCACATCGTCCGTGTTCACATCCGTGTTTACTTCCTCTGATTCGCCACAGCCACCCAGCAGTAACACTGAAGTGAACATTACGCAACTCATTAATTTCCCCTGATTTCTTTTCATTTTATATAATTTTCTCTGTAGGACAAAAATAGAAATATTTTGACGGGTTGCAATTTGGATTTTAATAAATTAAAATATAGCCCTATCTAATCACTCAATTATTATATTTGTCGGCAAATTAGAATCAAAGAATCATGAGTGACAACAGAACATTTACAATGATCAAGCCAGACGCGGTTGGAGCTGGCAATATTGGCAACATTATTCAGGCAATAACGAACGCAAATTTTAAGATCATTGCAATGAAATATACCAGGCTATCCACACAGCAGGCAAAAGACTTTTATGCCGTACATGCTGAGCGTCCTTTTTATCATGAGCTTGTGGATTATATGACTTCAGGCCCAATAGTAGCAGCGATATTAGAGAAAAATAACGCCGTGGCTGATTTCCGAGCATTGATCGGATCAACAGATCCTGAAGAAGCAGCGGAAGGCACAATTAGAAAACTATACGCAGAATCGAAGGCGAAAAATGCTGTACACGGTTCGGATAGTGACGAAAATGCCCAAATTGAAAGTGACTTCCATTTTGGGCAGAGTGAGAGGTTTTAGATCTATTGGTATCTGAACCTGCTTCTCTGATACTGTCAGGTTGACTAGTGAGTTACTTCAATTGCACTTCCTTGATGTAGCTGTGTCCAAGATGGCTATTCATGTTTTCAATTATCCTTGATTTACCATATGATAGCTCTTGCCTCAATGTCGAGCTGTTTAATCGTACAATCAACACAGAATTTTTCAACATCACTTCTTCTGTTTTTGATGCAATTAAAGGCCCCATCACTTCCGGCCATGCCTTGACCACATCAATTTCGACCATTTTATCGCTTAGCTTATATACTTTGAGCAAACGCTTGATCGCATCCTCCAATGAGCTGGTATTTGATTCTCTTTTAGCCAATAGTGATCAAATTAAATTCTACTGAATGGGTATCCAGGATCGATCTGACCCGCGACTCATTCGTATCTGTTATAAAAACTTGCCCGAACTCATTCCTGGAAACAAGATCCATTAGCTTTGAGATCCTTTCATGGTCGAGTTTGTCAAATATGTCATCCAATAGCAAAATAGGAAAATATCCCTTACTTTTCTTCAGAAAGGAAAACTGGCCAAATTTCAATGCTATCAAAAAAGACTTTTGTTGGCCCTGAGATCCAAATTTTTTCACCGGAAACTTTTTTAGTGTAAAAACAAGGTCGTCCTTATGCACTCCGCAATTCGAATAGGCGGAAATCCTATCTTTTTCTCTGGACTTCAGTAACTGGGATTCAAATGACGAATCCATCAGCTGTGAAACGTATTCAATGTTTACGTCTTCTTTATCTCCGGATATAAATCTGTAACGCTCATTGAATATGGGAACAAACTCTTTCACAAAATCCAATCTCATCTCAAATATGTACTCGCCTAGATCAATAAGTGAGCTATCCCAGGCTAGAAGATCTTCTTCGTTCCAGGTTCGTTCTTTTTGAAAGTACTTAAGAAGAGCATTCCTTTGCTGCAGGACTTTGTTGTATTTCAATAGACATTCCAAGTATTTTTTATCGAATTGTGCAATGATGCCGTCAAGAAACTTTCGTCTTACATCACTCCCGCCAAGGATCAACTCTGAATCCCTCGGCGATACCATCACGGAAACAAACAGGCCTATGTGGTCTACCAGACGCTCATATTCTTTTGAGTTTCTTTTGAACTTCTTTTTTTGACCTTTTTTTACGCCACAATAAAGCTTTTCCGGCACTTTATCCAAAATATAATTCCCCTCGATCACAAAAAATTCATCTTCATATTTAATGTTT
>JAAZYJ010000221.1 GCA_014239715.1 Flavobacteriales bacterium | reverse complement strand
ATGTGTCTTTTGCCGTGTAGACATTTCCATCCCAGGTGACCGAACCGATATTTGTTACCGCAATACCGAGTTTTAGTTTGTTTTTGATCACAGCATTGAATCCAAGATCAAATCCCCAACCATGACCAACCGGCTGTGGCAACAATCCCCCATTTGGCTGGGTGATCGCGCTGGGGTTCGTGTTAACTGCTGCTCCATAGTCAATTCCGAAAACCGGTGAAGTTGCTGAAAATGCTGTAAGAGTTGATCCGTCGGATTCAAGATCCAACATGGCCATACCCTGCACAAACTTAACTCCTACGCCCCCATACAACATGAAGGTGCTGTCAAATCCAACCAGCTTTCTCCCGTAGGACAGGTTGTATTCCCGCGTCCAGCTCATCGACACTTGAGACCCCGCAAATAATTCAGAAAACATAAGCGGCACGCTAGCTTGTCCACCAATAACGTTCATCGCAGTATCAGGGTCGAGATTAGCATGGTTCGCAATTAAGGACGTATCATTCAGCAAACCGGTCGTATCAACATAGGTCAATATGTCAAAATAGTTGGACGTTCTTCCTTTAAAGAACAGGTCTGAGGCCTGATTCCCCAGAACTGAATAGAATTGTATTCGATCATTTATTCTAAATCCAATCCCGCCCAATTTCTCGTTCATATAGGAAAACCCCAACGAACCAAGATCGGCGTTTAACGCGATCCCTTCATTTGCAAAATCCTGAGCTGCAGCCAGCTTCTGCTGATAGGTGAAATCTTCCCCGTCTCCATTGATAATGTCTTTGAAGCTTTTCCTCAGCTCATCTTTACTAAGTGCTTCTGAATGAAGAGAATAGGTCATCTCACTCATCCCCAACGCCACCTTTTTTCCATCAAACTTATATTCCCAGCCAAGATTAGCGGGATTAATTCCAACTGCTTGATAATCGGTAGCAAAAGTGGTAGCTCCTCCTCTCCCCGTAGATGTGAATGAACTGGACTCGAATTGTGCATGGCTGCAATGCGCAACCAGGATCATGATGGCAAAAAATAGTTTTCTCATAAGTAACAAGTATATCGGATGCCTAATTTAAACAAAATAGAAGTACGAAATCGGGTCGGAGCCGACCCACACAAATTAATCTTCTTTGTACTTGTCCATAACTTCCGCGCTGACTCCCGTTGAGCTGAATCCTCCATCATGAAATAGGTTCTGCATTGTAACGTACTTCGTGAGGTCTGAGAACATGGCAAGACAATAGTTTGCACAATCAACCGCCCCTGCGTTACCCAATGGGCTCATTGACTCAGAGAAGTTAATAAAAGCGTCAAATCCTCCTACACCACTTCCGGCCGTTGTCATGGTTGGCGATTGCGAAATTGTGTTCACCCTTACCTTTTTAGCTTTTCCATAGTGGTAGCCGAAACTCCTGGTGATAGACTCTAATAGCGATTTTGCATCCGCCATATCCCCATAATCAGGAAATATCCTTTGTGCTGCTATATACGTCAAAGCAACTACACTTGACCATTCATTTAAAGCGTCAAGCTCTTTTGCCACCTGTAACGTGCGGTGAAGAGACATTGCAGAAATATCCAATGTCTTGTGGTACCAATCATAATTCAGGTCTGTATATGTTTTTCCTTTTCTGACATTCGGAGACATTCCTATTGAGTGCAAGACGAAATCGATCTTACCTCCGAGCTCTTGCTGAGCCTTAGTGAATAAATTCTCGAGGTCTTCATTACTTGTAGCATCTGCCGGGATCACAACACTGTTGGTCTGAGCCGCCAGATCATTGATCGCTCCCATTCTCATGGCAACCGGAGCATTGGTTAAGACAAACTTTGCTCCTTCTTCGTGGGCTCTTTCAGCCACTTTCCATGCTATTGACATGTCATTTAACGCACCGAAAATAACACCTTTTTTTCCCTCTAATAATCCTGCCATATTTTTCTGTTTTAAACTACTTTATAATCTGCTTGTTGTCCAATTGAATGAACAAAGGTATAATTAATTGATTCTGATAAAAGAGTTGGTCCTTAGGAATGTATTATCCTGTCCTGATCTCTTTTCAATTCAATAATTCACGTGCATTTTGAACTGCCGCTTCAGAAGGATTCTTTCCGCTCAGCATTTCAGCAATTTCAACCAATCGCTCATCACTATTTAAAGACACAATTTTAGTGTTCGTTTCCTCATCTTTACTTTGCTTAAAAACCTTGTAGTGCTGCCTCCCTTTCGCCGCCAGCTGCGGAAGATGAGTTATGGTGATGACCTGCATTTTCTGAGATATTCTACCCATTAATTCTGCCACCTGATTAGCAATTTCTCCCGAGACTCCGGTATCTATCTCATCAAAAACTATTGTTTGAAGCCCGGCTCCTTCACTCAATATTGTTTTAAGTGCCAGCATGATCCTGCTGAGCTCCCCCCCGGAAGCTGATCTGTCAATAGATTGAAATTCACTTCCTTTATTCATACTTACCAGCAGTTGAATGTGATCCAGTCCATTTCGGGTCGGCTGTTGCCCTTTCTCCAAATTGAAACGAATTCGTGCGTCTGTCATGGACAATTGATTCAAAAACGATTCAATGCCTTTTTCCAGGTTTCCGAGTGCTCCTTTTCTAACCAACGAAAGTTGTGAGCCCACATCTTGAACATTTTGTTCAGCAAGGTGAAGCTCCTTTTTTACTGAGTCAATTTTAGAATGAAGATCATCAGCATAACCCAAGCTGCATTCCAGCTCTGTTCTGATCCGGATGAGCTCAGGAACAGTAGTTTTATTGTGTTTATACAGAAGCCTGTTCAGCTCATTCAGCTGTTCTGACAATGCCTCTATCCTATCCGGGTCAAATTCCAATCGAGCTGTTTTGGATTCGACTTCTTCGGCAATATCCCTCAACTCAATAACTGCGCTTGACAGTCGCTCTTCCACAGCTGAGAATTCGGGACTAATATTGGAGAGTTTGCTCGCCACTGCTTTTAATTCAGACAGCTCCATCAATACGCCTCCTTCACCTGAAAATCCGCAAGAAAATTTAACGGCTAATTCTTTTAAGTTCTCAGCATTGTTCAACAGAACCAATTCAGCTTCCATGCCTTCAAGGTCCGCCTTCTCCAGATTGGCTGCTTGCAGCTCATTGGTCTGAAACTGATTGTAATCAAGATCAGCTATGGCCTTGGCATTTCTTTTTTCAAGCTCATCCAAGGTGTTCCTAGTTGTAAGAAGTCGGTCATATTCCTTCTGATACTCCAATTTTATTTTGGACGATTTCGCAAAGCTGTCAACTATGTCCAATTGGAAATCGGGTTTTCTAATGAGCAATGTCTGGTGTTGGCTATGAATATCAATAAGCTGCCCAGCCAGCTCTTTAAGCTGAGTTAGGTTAACCGGAGTATCGTTGACGAATGCTCTGGACTTGCCTGCCTTATTGATCTCACGTCTGACGACCGTATGATCTTCGTGATCCAGATCGTGTTTTATAAAAAAAGGCTCAAATGCTGCTTTCGGCATTTCAAAACAGGCTTCGACGACACACTTTCTATCACGTGAAAACAGAACTTTCGAATCAGCACGCTCACCCAGGACCAATCCCAGAGCACCAATAATTATCGATTTTCCTGAACCGGTCTCTCCTGTCAGGACTGTAAATCCCGAATTGAAATCAAGATCAAGCGAGTCGATCAGCGCATAATTTGAAACTTTTAATTGTAGTAACACGTGATAAAAATAAAAACTATCTGAACAGAATTCTAGTTTTTATTGATCTTATTGTAAGTAGACAGGTTTACCGCGTTAATTTCTTTAACAATGGCAAGGAATCTGCTTTTCTGTGACTGGTTGGCTTCGGAGAACAAGTTCATTAATTCATCCATTTTCGCCGTAAAAAAAAGCTGTTGATTTATCGTGTTTGCTCTTATCCTATGCACTTTTCGTATTTCCTGCAATGCCGATATGATCACGTTAAGCCCCTCGTCCTGTTTTTCGTAAAGTACGTCAAACCCTTTGAGATGATAGTTGTAGATACACTTTCTCAACGGCTTAAAAACACTTTGAAGAATATTGTCAATAATATGAAATCTGTTCCGGCGATCAGAATCTGTTTTCCAGCCATTGAACGGTGAGTTTCCCGCGTTGGTAACGATCTGTTGAGCCTTCTGGAAATACTTGGTGCCCCCCTCCAGGGAAAAGGTGTCATAATCGTACCCTAAGATCAGGTAAGCGTAGAATGCAAGTATCGAGGTCAGATTACTGGTGAATCTATCCGGCGTAAAGATCAATGCCGTGTTCCGCTGATAGGTGACCTGAAAATCAGTATCCTTAAAAGTGAATACAGGAGATAGATAGCTGCTGTTGTACACCGGCCGGGCACATTGGACCTGAATAGAGCCTTCATAGTTCCCGGACGAAACTTCCTTGTCTAACGTAATCAGAATACTGCAATCAATTTGCTCGTCGTCCGTAATTACCTCTTGCGTCCATTTCGTATTATTCATGAAATTCAATACCTCCACCTCCAGGTTGTTGAAAATCTCTGTATTTGCTGAATTGTTCTGTAATTTTGGAGTTACCACTTGAACTTGGCAGTTCAGTTCGTGTGCATACGAATATTGCACAAAAGCGGTAAATGAAAAGAACATTAGGGCTACGTATCTATACGTGATCGACGAGTTCATTAATGATGTCTTTAGCAACTTCCTTTTTTGATTTTAACTCAAAATTACTCAATTTATTGTCCTTTCCTAAGATGGATACTTTATTCGTTTCATGTTTGAAACCGGCCCCGGGTTCTGCTAAAGAATTGTACACAATAAAATCAAGATTTTTTTTCTTCAACTTGTTCTTAGCGTTTTCCAATCCATTTTCTGTTTCCATCGCAAATCCGATCAGAATTTGTGACCCTTTATTGTCTCCCATGAACTTAAGAATGTCCTTAGTTCTTGTCAACTCGATAGAAAATTCCTCTTCAGATTTTTTTAATTTCTGACCAAAAACATTGGTAGGTCGATAATCTGCAACGGCAGCAGACATTATTACCGCTGTCATCTCAGGATATATCGCGACACATTTCTGATACATCTCTTCTGCGGTTTCAACTTCTATTGTAGTGATGTGATCGCCAATTTTTTCATTCGTCGGGCCGGTAACCAGGGTTACTTCTGCTCCCATTTCATAGGCCGCTTCGGCAATAGCAAACCCCATTTTCCCTGTACTTCTGTTCCCAATAAAGCGAACCGGGTCTATTGGCTCGTAGGTAGGCCCTGCAGTAACCAACACCTTCTTACCAACAAGTGGTTTCCCTGCACGCAATTCGTTTTCAACAAACTCAATGATCTCCTGAGGCTCAGCCAATCTGCCTTCACCAATTATTCCGCTTGCCAGCTCTCCATAATTCGGATTGACCACCTTATTGCCCCTTTTTCCCAGTAATTCCAGGTTTTCCTTTGTTGAAGCATGCATGTACATGTCCAGATCCATTGCAGGCGCTATAAACACAGGACATCTTGCTGAGAGATAGGTCGCCAATAAAAATGAGTCCGCCTCACCTTTTGCCATTTTGGCAATTGTATTGGCTGTAGCCGGCGCAACTAATAGGATGTCAGCCCATATACCCAGCTCTACGTGATTGTTCCAGACTCCTTTGTCATGGTCCTTAATGAAATCTGTAAGTACAGGGTTCTTGGATAAAGTCCCTAATGTCAATGGAGTAATGAAATCCTTTGCGGATTCGGTCATTATCACCTTCACTTCAGCCCCTGCTTTTATTAGCAGGCGAATAATAAAACTGGATTTGTATGCCGCAATGCTCCCGGTAACACAGAGTAGTACATTTTTACCGTTTAGCATGCTGGTCGTTTTTACTCCGACTCTTCCGGGTTCCTATGGTAAACCTTGTTGGCTAGAAATTCCTCAACTGCAATTGCAACAGGTTTCGGGAGTCTTTCATAAAACCTGGAGATTTCGATCTGTTCTCTGTTTTCAAATATTTCTTCCAGATTATCAGTCGATGACGCAAACTCTGCAAGCTTAGACGTTAACTCTTCTTTCATGCCATCATTGATCTGTTTTGATCGTTTGGAGATGGTCACTAAACATTCATATAAATTTCCTAGCTGTGCCTCGATCTCATCAACATTTCGAGTAATTGTGGTCTTTTCAGCTACTACATTTTTATAGCTCATAACTCATTTTTTGTTTTTATCCTTTCCAATTCCTTTAGCGAGGCGTAGTAGAAGCTTTCAGCCTCTTTCAGATCTCGGCTTTCTGGAAAAGCGTTTGCAAATTTATGATAAGATTTCATAGTTTCCTTGAATCTTTCCTCTTTTTTAGATTCTATGCTGTTATCGGCAAGCTTATAACTGGACTTTACCATCATAAACAGGACCTCTTCCTTAAATTCGGTGTCAGGATAGTCGATCAATATGTTCCCAAAGGTAACTTTAGCAGAATTATACCTTTCCAGCTGATAATACAGCTTAGCGCCATCCATCGCTTTTGTTTCCAGCTTATTTCTCAACCCTTTCACAAGATTATCACAGGTGTCTTGTCTGGGACTTTCAGGATAACGATTCATAAACATTTGAAGATCATCAATAGCCCTTTTCGTGTCGGTCTGGTCTAAAGTGGGCTCAGGCGAGTTCATTACATTACACATTGCACCTAAAAAATGACATTCTTCCGTTCTTGTACTGCCCGGATACGTTTTAACGAAGCTTTTGAAGTAATATCCTGCAACATAATATTCTCCTATACAATAATTTGTTTTTGCATAGTAATAGTAGACGTCTTCCCCTTTTGACGTTAAACGAAACAAAGACAAAAGCTCCTCAAGCAAAGGCAATGCTTTTGAGCAGCTTCCTTTATGGAAGTACTCTTTAGCCTTTTCAAACTTCAGATTATAATCCTTGCTCTTCAGAACTTTGCTGTAGTCGGTACATCCTACAAATAAGAATGCCGCAATAACGATGAATAACACTTTCTGCATTGGGCGACAAATATAACTCATTTCCATAAATGATAACCGAGAACTTTTCAGGTTTCAAACGAAGTATTTTTAATAAAATTATTCCGTTGTGTTTAACGATGCTAATAAATAGGAAAGTGTGAATAAAATTCACCTGCATATCGATAAAAAACCGATAGATTAATTTACTTTCGCCATAGTAAACCGAGCGCTAGAGACGTTCTTCATGGATAGATATTCAAAAATAACAAGGCATGGACATTTTTGAGAGGATAAAAAACAACAGAGGACCATTAGGTCAACACGCAAAAGAATCACATGGCTACTTCACATTTCCAAAGTTGGAAGGTGAGATCAGTAACAGGATGACCTTTCAAGGGAAAGAGGTCCTTACATGGAGTATTAATAACTATCTGGGGCTATCCAATCATCCGGAGGTCAGGCAGGCAGACATGGAAGCATCGAGAGATTGGGGATTGGGATATCCTATGGGCGCCAGAATGATGTCGGGTCAAACAGAAAAACACGAAGAGCTCGAACAATCGCTTGCCGACTTTATGGGTTTTGAATCCGGGTATTTACTCAATTTCGGCTATCAGGGCTTTATGTCGGTTATCGATGCCTTAATGGGCCGGAATGATGTTATTGTTTACGATGAGGAATGTCATGCATGCCTTATGGACGGCATGAGAATGCACGTTGGCAAAAGGTTCATGTTCCCTCACAACGACATTGATGCTTGTAGAGACAGACTTGATAAAGCGATCAAAATAACTGAGCAGACCGGTGGTGGAATTATGGTTATCACCGAAGGGGTTTTCGGAATGTCCGGCGACCAGGGAAAGATCAAAGAAATTGTGGACCTCAGAAAAAATGAAGGATACGATTTCCGATTGATGGTTGACGATGCACATGGGTTTGGAACATTGGGTGAAACCGGACAAGGTGCAGGTGAATATCAGGGTGTTAAACAAGACATCGACATCTTACTTGGAACCTTCGCAAAGTCCATGGCAAGTATTGGCGCTTTTGTTTGTGCTAATGCCGATGTGATCGAATATCTAGCGTACAACATGCGCTCCCAGATCTTTGCGAAATCGCTGCCGATGCCTTTGGTTGTTAGCGCGTTGAAGAGATTAGAAATGCTGAAAGACCCCGTTCATAAGGACAAATTATGGGAAATAGCCAATGCCCTTCAGATCGGACTCAGAGAAGCCGGATTTAACCTGGGAAATACGAATTCCTGTGTAACTCCTGTTATATTAAGCGGAACATTGGGAGAGGCAACGAACCTTACATTTGATCTGCGCGAGAAATATGGATTGTTCTGCTCGATCGTAACCTATCCGGTAGTTCCTAAAGGCATGATCTTATTGCGGTTGATCCCAACTGCCGTGCATACACTGGAGGACGTTCACTACACCATTGACACTTTCAAAACGGTGAAGAGTAAGCTTGCCGGCGGGGAATATCACTCTGACCAGGTTCTCAATATGAATACTTAACAGCCCGATTAGGGTATTGAATTGCGGTCGTCGATTTGACTGTGCTCCGATAAAATTAAAAACAGAAAAGCCTGACATCTGACTGCCAGGCTTTGTTTTTGGGTGGAAGATGGGGTTCGAACCCACGACCCTCGGCACCACAAACCGATGCTCTAACCAACTGAGCTACATCCACCGTTTATCCCCAAAAGGAGTGCGCAAATATATAAATTTTTCAAGATGCGTTTTAATTCCAATAAAAAATCCAACTTTACGTTAACAATGCGTATATCAGATTGGTGAAATTATCGGAAATAACGAAAAAAGGGAGCGCTTCCCTCCTACTCCAGTTTGTAGGTTTAGCCATAAGTCTGGGGTTAAATTTATATATGACCAATGTAGTCGGCAAAACCGAATACAGCATCTACGTTCTTTCTTTTTCCTGGATCACGTTACTGGCTCATTTCAGCTTGATGGGCTACGATGTATTGATCACCCGTGAAATGAGTCGTCCGGACAATTCTGACGGAGTAAAATCGGCACTTTTTTCCAGGGCCATTGTGCTTGCTATACTGGCCTCCTTTTTCCTTGGATGTGGTTTATTCTGTGCTTCTTATGTACTGATAGAGCAAGAACAGCTGAGGGTTGCCATGCTCCTCTCTTCTGCGGGCATCCCTATATTTTCATTGCTTCTTTTAATGAAGGCCTATATGAAAGGACATAAAAGGAACGAGGTAGCAATTATCAGTGAGAACCTGGTTCGGCCCGGACTTTTCATTCTTGCAATGGCCACAGCAATAGGCATATTCAGCAAACTCACTATTCCTTGGATCATTCTATTGAACATTGCTGCCATTTTTATTTCGCTGCTTGTGGCAATTGCTCTTGCGAAAGTAAAAACGGCCAAGAATGAAGCTACTTCCCCTTTCTATCCGAAATTTAAAAAAGCTGCATGGACCTTTTTCTTTTTATCTGTTGTCGCTATGGCCAATAATTTAGCCGACATTATAATGCTTGGATTTTGGGAGCAGACACTTCCTGAGGTCGGCACGTACAAGATCGATCTTAATTTGACGAATTTTGTGGCAATGCCTTTGATTACACTTAATGCCGTAATATCACCCTATTTGGTTGAGTTCTTTAACGACAAGACCAAACACGCATATTTAAAGCAGATCAAGGTATTAATCCGCATTATTTTCGCCTTCGGCCTGATCTTGTGCATAGCTTTCGCGGTCGTGCCCCATTTCTTTCTAAATCTCTTCGGAAAAGATTATTTATTGGGCGCCGTTCCTCTTATCATATTGGGGTTTGGACAATTGTTCAAAGATATGCTTGATATTTTAGTTAGAAAAGGAATAATATCTGCTGAAGAACAAATCGAATTACAAAGTCATTTGTATTAGATTCTAGTACAAACTTTCTGCAACAGTTCTGTAAGGTTGAAGCCATCTTTCATGATTACATTCTGTACATTTGAACAACCATCGCCTTTTCCTTGTAACTACTTTTGGCATAACTACTACTTCGTGCTTTGTTTTAGCCATACAATAATCGCATCGTCTTTCTTCATACTGTTTTGGCTCATCTTTTGTTTCTAAAAATTTTGCCAATTTTCTAAAATCTTCTTTCAATTCCTCGACTAGTTTTTGATTGTAAATTGTTGCAGCAGGATGGAATGTAACAAAAAACTTTCTTCCATCTTTTTCTACAATTTTACCATGATTCTTTGTAATCTCTTTTCCATCTAACAGCGTGCCATATGCTGTATTTCCCATAACGCAGATTATCTTTGGATTGATTATCTCAATTTCTTGTTTGATAAAGTCATTACATGATTCTTCTTCTTTTTTTGAAGGAACTCTGTTTTTTGGAGGTCTGCATTTTACAATATTCGTAATATAGACATCTTTCCTATCTATTCCTGTATCCTCTAAAATCATGTCTAGTCTTTTTCCAGCAGCTCCTACAAATGGCTCCCCATGAATGTCTTCATTTCTACCTGGTGCCTCTCCAACAAAAATTACATCTGCATCAAAATTCCCTTTACCTGGAACCGCCTTAATTCGAGTTTCACACAATTCGCATTTCTGACATTCTCTAACATTTTCTGCAATTGAGTCCAGCTTATGCATATCTATAATTCGAGGAACTACTGAATAATTAATCTAAACTCATTTGCGATATTGCAGGTAATGTAAAGAAATACTCATCTTCAAACTCAAAATCGGTCTCACCTTTTTCTCTTAATGATTCAAAGTAGTTGCTACAATCTGAATGAAATTGTAAATTTGTATTATTTTGACCTGCCATACATACCGATCTAAAACAGTTCTTTTGTTTGGCTTTGTGAGAATAATTTGTTAAACAATGTAGATTGTTTTATGCATTAAAAGAATACATAATAGAACCAATCCTAAACTGAAATTATGAGTGATTTACAAAAATCTGAATCAGAATTTTCCATTAATGAACAACAAACCCCTGATTTGGAGTTTCTAAAATTCTTTGACCCAACCACAATGAGTATACATCTAAAAGAAAATCAAAAACCTCTTGGCAAAAAAGGAATGCCTGGAAGTTTTGAGTTAGTTGAACTTGATACGAAAACACTTCACCGGGACTATCTTGAAATTATAACAAATCAAATTTTATCTGCCATAGACGATGAGACTCTTGGAAATACTGAAATTTCAAAACCTGGCGCTTTGGTAATTCAGTATAGAGATTATAGAATTGCAATTACTAGGCCTCCATTTTCTGAACTTTTAGAAATTACAATAGTACATCCAATTAAACAAATGTCAT
>JAAZYJ010000222.1 GCA_014239715.1 Flavobacteriales bacterium | reverse complement strand
TGAAATCTATAGTGTTGGTAATATTTGTTGCCGCAACCCAGCCGTTATTTTTGTCTCCGTTTGCGTTATTTTCATTATATGTGAGAACACTCGCCCATCCGAATCCAGGATAATCGGAGCCTGTAAAACCTGACATTGTGATGCCAGCATTTTGCCAGTCTTGCAAAGTTCTATTCTGCACTCCGGTAGACATCTCTCTCCACCCAATGTTACCAAGTGCTAGATAGCGCTGAATTGATATTTGACCAAAGAAAGGGTTGATGAATGTGCACGAAGAAGTACCTGAATGTACTGATCCTGTTGGTGGTGGGGTTCCGGACGTATACTCGGGAATGCCCGAAGGATCATTAAAAACATATGAATTTTCATTTTCAAACAGACCGGATGTATAGGTTAATTCATAGTCGGATCCCGACGGTATATTTACAATAACGGTCGTACCTGTGCCCTCAGCGTTAAAAACACCATAGACCTCACCATCAATACGAACAGTTACTGAACCTCCATCCCAACCGTCTCCATAACTATCTGTCATGACCAGTTGATATTTACACAACGGCCTAACTCCAGTCATTCCACCTGTTCCAAGGACATTGGAAATCAATGTTACTCGATTGTTGGGGACAAATATACCACCCTTTAACCTCAGGCTTCCCTGAATCTCGTATGTGCCAGAAACAAGCACCAAGCCGGCATCAGAGCGTATTTCGAGGTTGTTTAATTGTTGGTTCGACACTCCCTGCATTAGATTCATTGCCATTCCAGTGCCTCTGAAAATCACTGTAGACCTAGCTCCGGTAAAAGTTCCGTTCATCGTCCAATCACCATAAATATTTAAAGTGTCTCCACTCGGTATCATTAAAGAAGCGTTTGCGTCTACTGTTAGGCTGTTTGCTGTGGCAGATGAGCCTGTAATACTAGGCTGGTTCATGGGACCAAATGGAATTACAGCATTCATTATCTGAGTTGGAATTCCGGCCGTCCAGTTGTTCTGATCGAACCAATCTGTGCTAACAGCGCCTGTCCAGGTTGTGGTAGTGCCGGGCACGAAAACAATTCTGGCTTGTGGTTTATTTAAACTCGTAGCTGTCGGAACAGCACCACAAGAGCTACCAGCAGCGTCAGTCCATCTATAGCGGTATCCATTTGTGGTTGAATATATTCTAACCTTTCCTGACGGATTCCAATTAGGTACCACTTGATCCCAGCAGATCTCAACACCAATACTACTTGTACCATCCCAGACAAATGTTTGATCATCCAGGGTTATCATGTCCCAATCACCTGCAACAGGAGTATACGTAAACCCATTCTTGACAGTTGTCCAGCCCGTCGTGCCCAAAGCTGCTGAAACATCTGTTGCTGAGGTGTGTTTTATCTTTATTGTATAATTCGGAATACTATAAATAGGTGCCTGGCCAATATAAAAACCCAGCTCGGTTATCGGGCTGACAGTAGAAGCGCCTTCTGCCGAAAGTTCTGCTGCTGTATATACAAATTGACATACCGTTCTTCTATAATAAATATTAACAGGACCCGAAGAATACTCCCACTGCTCGCCTGTTCCTGATCCCAATTGAATAGTTTGAGAAATCGAAACCGACCAGAACAATGCAAACACTAGAACCAGGAAACAGGCAAAAATCCTTGGCATAACGATTCTTAAGGTAGTTTTGTACAACTTGTTAGCAGTGTAAATTTACGCCAAATATCTCTGAAAATCAAACTAGAAGGGCTGATCCATACCTCCCAAATAATTATTTGAAACACCAACAACATTGCCCTTTTCAGTACTTGAACTGACTTTTCGCTTCGGTTGATTAATAAACTCAGATATGATGTGGTTTGTAACCTTGGAACAGCAGATTAAGAATAGAATCCTAAAGACCGAGCATTAAATTACAGTCTATTGCTTTACGAAAGTTCTGAGCACTGTATCGTTATTGGCTCCAATCAAACGGAGAATGTACATGCCCTTTGCCAGCGCACCAACATTAATTTGAGAAAGCCCATCTACTGCTTTTGACATCAGGACGGAACCTGTGATGGATAGCACCTCTATACTGCCTGACTGAAAAAATGATCCTTCGCCCAATTCAACAAAAAGAATGTCATCAACGGGGTTTGGATAAAGGTTGACATCAATAATTCCAGCATCTTCAACTCCAAGTGTCAGCTCTTCTTGCTGGTCTTGGTTCGGCAAGTGCCAGCACCTATCCCATACGGCTCCATTGTACCATTGCCCCACATGCAAAACAAATCGATCACCAGTGAAGAGCGTGCTTTGGAAAAACTCATAGGATGTGTCCTGGTGGAGATCAACCAATGAGTCAAGGAAAAGGTCTTCCAGTATTATACAGGGAACCTGCAACAGCTTTTCCAGCTCTGTAGCAATAATTTTGTGGTTTCCATTTTGTCCGGCCAACATCTGTAAAGAGATCGAGAGGTGGGGAGAGGTTGTACTCACCGAATTAATGCTTAGAGGAACGGATCCCGGTTTAAAGCCAAGACTCGGCGCATCAACAATCGGACTGAACAGTTTAACCCCATCTTTATCATCCAGATCATCGCTCGCATCATTCCTCCACGCTAAAATCGCTTCATCGAAATATAGATTAACATCGGATTCCAGTCTAAGTTTCAGTTGTGTTTTGTTCTCTATGGACTTGACAAACCTCGGGTCCGCCTCACTCTTATTTTCTTCCATGAAAGTAATTTGAGGATTAAGATCGTTGGCATGAACCCAAAATGCCTGAGAAGAAGCAATATCAGCACCGACATCATTGGTTCCAACCCCTCCTGTACCCCCAACATACACACCAAAATTGCCGGCAGTTGCATTCCAGATCCAGATCGCATTGTCAATGGCCACTTTATTCAATAACGATATGCTGTCCCAATCGATCGAGCATACATACGGGTTGCCGATCAAGTTCCAGCCTTCTTGGTCAAAAGAGCCGGCATCATCCTGATAATCCAGATCGACCGTTTGTGTGCCCACAATAGGTGGCCCCGTAACTTCTGTTGTACGCGCAGCAGAGCCGATATAGACCCTGTGTCCTTTTTTGAAATCGATCACATCCGAGATGTCCGTTGCTGAAACCCATCCGTTATTTTTATCTCCATTCGCGTTGTTTTCATTGTATGCCAGGACACTGCTCCAACCGAAGCTCGGAAAGTCAGATCCTGGGAAACCAGACATTGTAATTCCATCATTTCGCCAATCTTGTAAAGATTGATTATGAACACCGGCAGACATATATCTCCAGCCAATGTTACCAACAGGCAAATATCGCTGAATTGAAATTTCACCAACAAACGGATTGGCGAAAGCACAAGTAGCGACACCTGAGTGCACCAAACCTACCGGGGGTATAATTCCCGAATCGTATTCAGTAATACCGTTGGGGTCTATCAACAAGTATGAATTTTCCTCCTCCCAATTTCCAGCAGTATAGATTATTGAGTATGATGACCCATTCGGAATGGGCAGGTCAACAACGGTATTGGCATTAATTGCACTATAATGATCAACTGTTTGACCATCTACATTTAAGGTTACAAAACCACCATTCCAGGGGTCTCCCCAGTGATCGGTCATATCAAGCTGATATCCACAAATATTTGAAACTCTACTCATTCTGCCGGTCCCATCTGAGTTAGAGCGTAATGTTATCAAATTATTTGAGGTAAACGTACCTCCTCTTAATCGGAGGCTTCCAAAAACCTGATAAGTTCCTGTACTAAGGGTTGCGCCTGCAGCAGATCGAACTTCCAGATTGTAAAATTCCTGATCCGCGACACCATTAAGAGTTGTTGTAGCAGCCCGAAACCCTTGGAGAATAACTGTTGAGCTTCCATAATCAAATGAACCATTCATTTGCCAGTCACCAAATAAATTAATAGAATCATTTCCGGGAACAGCAAGTGTTGCTCCTGCATTTACGGTTATGTTTCTTGTCACTGCGGCCTGTCCTGATATTTCCGGCATTACAGCAGCTGTAGATGGGATAACAGCATCCATTATTCTATTTGGAACTCCTGTATCCCAATTCGAATGATCAAACCAATCTGTTGATGAGCTCCCCGTCCAGGTTGTTGTGTTGCCCGGCGCAAAAACCATTTGTATGTGTGGTTTGGTTGGTCTCACCTCATTCGGAACATCCCCGCAAGAAGTTCCGCCTCCATCCTCTGTTCTATATGTAAATCCGTTTTCAGCACCATAAATACGAACTGTACCTCGATTACGTCTCCGCGCAACACGAGCCCAGCAAATTTCGACACCAATATTGTCTACTCCGTTCCATAAAAAAGGTGTGTCCAGAGTGATCATATCGTAGCCACCGGCAGTTGGTTCATAATCAAATGGGCCTGCTACTTCTGTCCAACCTACTCCACCCAAAGGGCTTGAAACGTCTGCAACAGTTACGTGCCTTAGCTTAATAGTGTAATCAACCAAAACTTCACCCGGTTCTTGAATAACAAAGAACCCTAAAGCAGTGAGCGGATTAATTGAGGGGGCTGATGCTTCATTCAGTTCCGTTGAGGTATAGACAAATTGACAGACCGTCCTTCGGTGACGAATATTAACCGGGGATGCGTCTTGATTCCATGATTCCCCGAAACCTGGTCCGATCTGAATTGTTTGCGAAGTCGAAGCAGACCACGAAAGAAGGAGAACAATAGCGCTGCAGCAACAGGCAACATTCGACCATAATATATTTATGACAATTCTATTCAACGTCATCATAAATCAGTATGTTTTTATACTCTCAAAATTCATAGCTCAGATCCATCTTTAGTATCACTCTCAGAAGTGAAATCAGCACACAATAAATATTCTCACTACTTAAGTGGTGCAAATGTAGATATTACGCACTACATTGATAAAACGGTAATCCGTGTATTTTATGTGTAGATGCAGAGTAGTTATGAACGGGCAAGTGGTCTGGTTGGCTCAAATTTATTATATGAAACACCTATTTATCCTTGATCAGCTGACTTGGAGTCATGCCCATTTTCTTCTTAAAAGCGCGATAAAATGTAGCTTTTGAGCTGAATCCGGCAAACTCACTAATAGCTTCAATCTTGTAACTATCGATAGCATCTGAATTCATTAGCTCAATAGCTTTGTTAATTCTGTATTGATTAATAAAGTCTGTAAAGCTAATTTGCCTTTCTTCATTTATTGCCTGGGAAATATAAGTTGGGTTCAGATCCATATCGTTAGAAAGCGAGGTCAGTGAAATATTTTTGTTCAGGTAAGCCTCGTTCTGTTCTATATAAAGTTCTACCTTTTCAAAAATCTCCTTGATCCTTCCTCTAGTCAAACTTGATGTTGCGTATTTTTTACCTGTGCTTCCTTTAAAATCTTTGTGAAAGAAGATCTCAGGAATTATTGCCGGAGTTATTACATACAAAACGAATACTGCAAGGTCCAGGTATGTTGAAACCGGTGAAACGAAAAATATCAGTATCTGGAGAACAGGAGTTAACATCAAAATGCGGATAAACCAGTTAAATCTGACTGAGTAGCTTTTCTGTTCACCTCTTCTAAGGTAATTGCGATAATTGCGTTCGTGCATAATCAAGCAGTAAAGCGTAGTAATAAAATATATGCTTGCACTTATGATATAGTAATCATGTGTTTTACTGTCAAACACCCCATACACGTACAGGTTAGTTTCAATAATGGTGGGAATGATCAAAAACAGTAATACCGGAACTGCCAGAATTAAATTAGTCCGCAGGGGCACTTTTTCGTTTGATCTGAAAAGCGAACAAGAGTAGTAATAGAGAAGGATCAGAGCAACGACACAAAGTGTATTTTTCACGTCCAAAAAATTTAACCCACTACTTCCCAAGTCAACTTTTATTACTGAAAAATGAATACCCGAACAGCCCACCAAGAAGAAATGGCTCGCAATAATCGCATTCCTTTTCCTATCTCTTACGAACAGCAGAATGGCTATTATTAGCAGTATCGTGGCTACCATTGACGCAGCTATGTCACTTATGTTATCCATGTGCTTTAATTTGGAAAATAGATCGGTGGTCTTTCTATTCTGGAAGCAGCTGTTAGTTCCCAATCCATATTCCTAGCGGGTCAAGTTAAATATAGGGAAGAAATTATTACACATAAAAAAACCGGCCCGGCCAAAGCTAATTCGAGAAAAAATAATCGTGTGCTATTCCTACTCCTCTTTGTGGCCCTTCCGGATCTTCCCAACAAACCCAACCTGCCAGAATCCTTGCAGCCATCCAATATTTTGTTGCGCCTTGGCACGACTTTGTGTGGTAAGAATGTCATGAAGTCGAGAAATGCCGGCTTTTCCCGTTCCAGAAATAAAAATGTGTTTGAGAACTGTTGCCTTGAATCCAGTCTGAACAGACAAAGCTTCTCCGGCAATGTGAAATTCATTCGCTGCGGCCTCACCTAAAACTGTCACATCACTTCTTGGGATCATTAGACCAAGCCCAAAGCCACAGAACCAATCTACCATATGTTTCTTGTTGGAATGCTCCCAAACCAACCAATGTTTGTCTAGCTCAATACTGGCATAATTAAACCCATCCGTATGCTCCAAGGTCAACAGGGTATTATCAAGGGGCACATTAACATCATTATAGTTTCCGGCATGCGCCTGATGCACGTCTCCAATGTAACCATCGATCAGCACTTGTTGATTTTTCGCCAAGACGTATTTCATATGATCCAATCCAACGGAAACACTAATTCTATTGCTAATAAAATATCCTACCCTATAGTTGTACTGAGGAATTGAAAAACTGACCAGCCCAAAGTAAAGTTTAGGATTAAACTCTGAAGGAAAATCTACTGCTTTGACATCGTATACAACGAAATTGTAGTCCGCTCCTTGAAATCTGATGTCGCTTGGCGCATAAACAGCCCGATTATAGCCCCAAAGGCCATAAATACTACCTTTCCTTTCAGGCTCTTGAGCGTCAATTGAGACAATAAGAAAAAGAGCGAATGCAAAAGACAGAATTCTCATAACCCAAAGATAGCACAGAAAAGCTCAACCGAATAAAAATAATTCTGTAATTTCATACTGTGGAACAACCTGTAAATGAGTCAACTGGTACTGTTAAATTTTACAACTTAAAAGCTAAGTTTGGCTTTATCATTTGTTCTGACACAAAACACGAATACTATGTGAAAAGCTCAGGTCTAATCGATTCGATCAAAGACGGGGACAAAGTAACTTTTTCAGTTGAGACACATCCAAAGGGCCCTAAGGCAATAAATGTGAAAGTTATGAACGAGTAATGTTTTCTCATGTAAAGGCACATTTCCCTTTTAATTAGACGGCAATAGGAACCCATTAAGCAGTGTTGTTTGATTTTGATTTGAAATACGCGATAAGATCAAACTTATTCAACAGATCTTTTTCAAACGGATCGTCCTTGTACTTTTCAATTTCAGAACCGAGTTCATGAAATATACTGCTTCTGTGTTTGTCATTGTCAGCATCCAGGAGTCGATGGATTCCCCTCACTAAAATTTCTTCCAGCCGATACAATTTTTGTTTTGATCTCAACTTCCGCTGAAAAGATTCCAATCGATATCCTAGCAAACGAAAATTTCCAAGCTCGAAATGAATGATGAGCTCAAAAAGATCTGCAGAAAAAATAAGGTCTTCCCGGTATTGACTGTAATCAGGCGAGTTTAGAATCTGATTGTTCCAATACAACGCCTTCCTGTAGTCTTTTAAGTTCATCGAAATAGATGCACATAGACCAAGCAGCACCGGCTTTAAACTGTGACTCAGCTTGAATGATTTTCTTTTATACTCCTTCTCAAAATCCTTAATAACGGGCACTGCTTCTTCGAAGTTTTTACTCATGAGACTTTTCAGAAGCAGTAAATTATAATACCTTTCCTTGATGCGAATTTCTTCTTCCATATTTCGTGGCTTTAGCGACTTGAAAGATTGCATATAGCGGTCGAATTCACTATATTTTTTTTCGAATATAAGAATCGCAACATATCGATATAACACCTCAACATATTGATTTAAGTCACTATCCCTTTCATGCTTCGTATTCTCAAATATTTCAATTATTCTTGACCTTAGATCATAAGATTTCGGTATGTTCCCAATAGCAAAATGCGCTACTGAAAGTCCCTGTAGATTGAAGAAATTCGTAGAATTCCAAAGCGTAGAAGAAGCAATTTCTTCATCTCTTGATCTGATGAAGGATTCATAATACAACGAGTCTTTGGTTGAGCGAGCAGCGCCTTTTCTCAAATAATGCAAGTTGATTCGATGGTAATCATTATATGATTGTAAAAATGTTTTGGCATCTTCAGAGTCTGTAGCTTCATTAACCTGATACTCTTCAAAACATCTCAGACATTCGTCGTAATCCTTCAGCCCGATATGTGCTTTGATCTCCTTGAAGTACAGGTCCGTTTTAAATAAGAAGCGCTCGTGCATGGCTACTTCTATTTTGAGTGACCTGATCATTTTTAGCGCGGCCTTGAACAGCCCCTTGTTATTGAGGTATTCAATCTTTATGGCGTGCCTGTAGTATCGGGCCTCAAATAATCTTAGATCCTGACTTACAATGTCCAATATTCTATGGTAAAGCTGATATTTCGTGGCTGTTAGGTTCCGGATATTCAGACTTCCTAAATGCATATTTAGCTGTGTGTCGCTGGTCACTTTTTTTTCTTTGATAATTTGAAATACTGACTGAAAATGACTCTGACCTGGCGATTTTCCGGCCGGATTAATCAAGCGATGGGATACCCGCTTTTTTTCACCAGGCGTTAACTCTTTGATCAGATCATATAAATTATTTGACACTATCCAATATATTTTAGATCATGTAATTTACTGATTTTATTG
>JAAZYJ010000166.1 GCA_014239715.1 Flavobacteriales bacterium | reverse complement strand
GAGCGTTCAGCTTATCGTAGGGTCTGATGTCGGATGTTCAGATACGCTGTTACAGTCGATAGAAGTATATGAATTGCCGAATGCAAATTTCAATTATACAGTCACCTGCACAAACAATCAGGTTGTAATTGATTTTTTAGATAGCTCTTACGCGGCGAACGACAGCATTTCGTCATGGTTCTATGACTTTGGAGGACAAGGGGCACAGGCCGTTCAGGACCCGACTCAGCTATTTGTTGGTGACGGAGATTTCGTCATTACACAGATCGTTGAAACCGTGCACGGGTGCGTGGACACCATTGTTCAGACGATCAATATTCCACCAAGACCGGAAGCAGGATTTTACTACAACACTTCTAACGGACTGAATGTCGGTGCCGAATTTACATTTATTGATACGTCTACGAATGCGGTTTCCTGGGACTGGCTGCTTGGAAATGGATCATCGTCCACCGATCAGGATCCTTCAACCATCTATTTCTCAAACGGTTCTTATGTGATCACGCAATATGCATATGGCGCGTTAGGTTGTGTGGACAGCTCTATAATAACGATCGTGATCAACACGGTCACTTCCGAGGTTAACAGTCTCATCCCGAATGCTATATCTCCGAATGGAGACGGAAAAAATGACGTGTGGAAATTGGATTTTATTGACCTTCTTAACCCCAATGCAGAGATCAAGATCTTCAATAGGTGGGGGCAGACCTTATTCGAATCAAAAGGATATCCATATCCCTGGGACGGCACTTACAATGGAGAAAAAGTACCTGACGGCACTTATTATTATGTAATAGCCATCAGTGATGAGGAAACATATAAAGGGGCCATCCTGGTGTTAAGTAACAACTCCAGCAACCAATGAGAAGGATAATAAACATATCGATTTTGCTTTTAATTGCAGCCAGCACATACGGACAGCAACGATATGTTTTTTCAAATTTTCTGGTCAACGACTACTATTTCAATCCGGCAATTGCAGGTAGTAAATTGGTTCATGTTGCCAATCTGACGTATAGGAATCAATGGGCCGGCTTTGATGAGGCACCGGTGACACTAAGTGGAAATTTTTACGGATCAGCAAGAAATGAAGGTAAGCACGGGTATGGGGTGTCTATTGTGTCTGATCGAACAGGACTAACTCAAAATACAGGCTTTTATCTGAATTATGCATATCATTTGAATTTAACAGAAAAGCTAAAATTAGGCTTTGGTGTTAAGCCCGGCTATATGCAATACCGCGTAAAATTATACGATGCCATTTTAGCTGATCAAGGAGATGAGGTGCTGACAGGTAATATTCTCTCATCCAACGCAATAGATTTATCTTCAGGGTTTAATTTGTATTCAGATAAGTTCTTTTTTATGGCAGCGGTGCAACAAGTTCTTGGTCCGGTTGTTACGGTTACGCCTTACAATGAAAACCTGTCTAAACACTTTACAGTACTAGGGGGCTATAATTTTAGCTGCAAAAAGAAGAAACTGGACCTTCAACCTAGTATAATGTTCAGGTATGTAAAGCCTGTCCCTGCTCAGCTCAGCCTTATGTTCAAAGCTACATACAATAAAAAGTATTGGGCAGGCTTGATCTTTAGAACCCGTGATGCTCTTGGCCTGGTAGTAGGGATGAAACTCAAGGACCGGCTGAATATTGGTTACTCTTTCGACTATTCAATCGGAGGCATGCAGCCTTACCAATCGGGATCACATGAAGTGGTGATATCCTTTGTCACAACAAAGAAGAAAGCCAAGCTGGATCTGGAAGATGAAGAGATGAACAACAGTATTTTAAAAGGAAATAAAAAAAGAATTAAGGAGGAATAGGGACGATTCCTGCAAAACAAATTAGTAAT
>JAAZYJ010000292.1 GCA_014239715.1 Flavobacteriales bacterium | reverse complement strand
TATCATTTTATATAGGTTTTTTGAAAAACCGATGATGGATCTAAGAGACAAAAAGTTCAAATTCGATTGGTTTCGTAAAAGTAATCCATAGGTAAATTCCTTATATATGAAGTTCGTTCAAAATGCATTTTGTGCAAAATTCACGGACAACCGTTTAGCATATACTATTGTTCCTGGTTATGTTTGGACCTAGCCACACTAAATAACTCGTTAGTTCCTGGAATTGAACTTATGAGTTATAAAAGTCCTATGAAATGAATTCACTACTTAAAAAGCTATTATTGGAATGGATACCGCTGCTGGTCCTTAGTGCAACCATATCAACATTGATTTGTTGGTTGATCAATTCCTTCGCATGTCCTTAAATCAAGCGATTTTCTTGCACGGACATCCGTTCAAATCGACTACGATTCCAAGTTCACGGATAACCGTTTTACAAATTTAACTACGCGGCTATACTTTTGTAGTTTAAATGTATCAAGATTACAAGTAAAAACTGTGCCTAGGTTAACTCTCGGCTAAACCGAAGTACCGTTTAACGTTATGAACCGCTATTTAATACCATCTTGGACCGGCAGGTCGATTCCTATGATCCTAGTACTGTGTGCTCAGTTGTGGGTAAGTAATGCAGTTGGTCAAAAGGGGCCTGGTGGTGTAGGAACAACTACGGGAACATCCAATCTATCGCTGTGGCTCGACGCGGGAACCATTAGCGGGCTAAGCAACAACGACAACATGACTGGTGTATGGAATGATCTTTCCGGAAACGGTTACAACGCTGAGATCGGAACTGCACCACAATACAAATCTGCAGGCGGAGGAAACGGTCAGCCTTCTTTATATTTTGACGATAACAACAACGAATACATGTACGTTACAACCAATTCCGAGATAATGCCTACCGGTGAACTTTCGGTTTTCGTAGCAGCAAATTTTGAAAATGGCAGTGATCATTGGGCCTCGATCATCTCCGCTTACGATGATAATGCAGGAAATGACGGATGGGCGTTTGAAAGAAACGGTGGCAGCGATAAAATGAATTTCTGGATCGACGATTATACCAGTGAAAACTGCCTGCAAACAATGACCTACGGGCAGGATGAGGTCTGGTCAATGGTTTTTAACACGACCGACAATACGGGTTATGCCTATTTAAGTGAGAACGAGTGCACGTTTAATTTTAATGGTCCGATGGACTATCACGGAGGAGCAAATGATGATTTGCTAATTGGTGCCGGGGCCGATGACGGTGGCCCTGGGTATTTCATGACAGGTGATATTTGTGAAGTAATTATTTATGACGTGGCCGTAAACGATGCTCAGAGGATTATTATTTCCAATTACCTTTCAGCAAAGTATGACACTGACCTAGACAATTATGACATTTACGATGAGGATGACAACGGGGATTACGATTTCGATGTGTCAGGGATAGGCCGAATAGATGCCGCGAACATTCATGACGACTCTCAGGGAGGAAGCATGGTTCGAATTTTGAATCCAACAGGGCTTAATGATGATGAATTCATGTTCTGGGGGCACGACAACGCATCTACCAATGCAATGAACACTGCGGACGTGCCAGCAGGTGTTGACGCTCGTATTGAAAGGGTCTGGCGAGTCAGTGAACGAAATTCTGCCAATTCATCCAACGTGAATGTCGGTGATGTTGACATGCGTTGGGACCTGTCTTTTTACCCCACGCCCATAACGACCGGCGATCTGGTTTTACTCATTGATACAGACAACGACGGATCATTCACTGATGAAACGGGGATTGGCGGAGCAATAGATTTGGGTGGAGGAATTTATGAGTTCAGCTCAGTATCTGGAGGGAGCAGCGGTTTACGCAATAACCGAAGGTTCACCATCGGAACTACAAATGCATTTCGAACACCACTGCCTATAGACCTACTTAGCTTCAAGGTAAATGAAAGAGAAGAACACGCACAACTAAGCTGGGAAACGGCTCAAGAAATAAACAACGACTTCTTCACGATCGAAAGATCTGTAGACACTCATTTCTGGGAAGAAGTTGGACAAGTGAACGGCTCTGGTAACTCAACGGTCGTGCGATCATACAGCTTTTTGGATCTTAACCCTGGGGATGGACTTTTTTATTACCGCATCAAGCAAACGGATTTCAACGGGGATTTTAGCCACTCCCAGATCAAAACCATAACCATAAGATCCTCGTTGGAATTCACATGCTACCCAAACCCAAGTAAAGGAGATGTTAACATCAGGATCAATGATCCAATTGCAGCCCGTTTGCAAGTCTATTCTTCGGATGGGAGGTTGATATATGACAAAAGTAATCCCCAAAGCAAATTTGAAAGAGTACATCTTGCTCAAGCGGGGGTTTATTCTGTAGTTTGTTCATCCACGCATGGAAGGTTGATCAAGCGCATAATTATTACGGATTAAACCGTATTCCAGCAAATATGTGAGTCGTCTGATAGAACTCCATTCACCTGTCGCTGGAAATTCTGGCAGCCTTCATGATCAGCGCTATTTTCATATTGCTTGAAGTAGTTATATCAAAGCTGGCATACATCCGGCGCAGTGAAGAGCTCACACCTTCGATGCTTAAAGAAACTTCCTCGGCAATATCCTTGTTGCTGATCGATGGGTTCTCAAAGATAAGGTTCAGGATCATCCAGGCAGATTCTCCCAGTTTGCTATCAATGGTTTGTTCAATTTTAGACTTATTCAGCTCCAGATCTTTCCTGCTCTCAGGTTCCGTTACAGAAAGTGCAACGCCTTTCTTTTTCAGCTCATCAATTTGC
>JAAZYJ010000241.1 GCA_014239715.1 Flavobacteriales bacterium | reverse complement strand
TTCAATTGCACCTTCCATGTGTTCAATACACTGCAGCCTCATCATGTAGTCGTCCTGACCATCATTGAATATGACCTCAATTAATTTGTTGGCCTCATCAAAGCTTATTTCAAAAGGACGAGTCATTTGATTCAAATTTAAATTGTTCCCCCACTATCATCCAATTCCAAAGACGGAAACCACACATAAGTTATTAACAAATTTTCAATTATTTGCTAAATACTTGAACTATTTTCCTCTAGTACCGCAACACGTACATGTTGGTAAAAGAAAAAGCCAGGTCCCATCTCCTGGCTTTTTAAGTTTGTCTTTTTACCTAGTTTATCAACAAATTATATTTGATCTAAGTTAGACAGGTGTGAAAAACTAACTAACACAATTTGTACTTCACACAACTATGACAAAAGAAACGCGAAAAGAGGTTGCCCATGAAACCAAATATTTAGTTGACCCCTTCTCGAATAAAGCCCTTTGTGAAGTTTTCGTTGACTCCTTTTCGCCACTCAAGAGCACAATCAAGGTCATTTTCTCAATAGTAAGGAACATCATCCGTAAGAATCGATGCGTCTATTGTGTCTTCAATGTTTGTAGACAAAACAAATCTATAAATTAAGAGCTCCCATCTGAAATGATAGGAGCTCTTACAGCGAGAATATCCCGCTAAGTAGAATAATAAGCGTTAGACTTTTTTTGAATTGTTACTGGCTGATCGCCTGTTCTAATCCTAAAGCAGTCTTTGTCGATTAAAAGGATTTTTCCTAATCCCTTTTTCTGGTTAGGGTGTAACCGCATCGTACTAAAACTGACAAATGTTGAGTGGTGTACTCATCAACTTGTCAGGCTTTATGGTAGGATGACACAACATCAGGCCATTTGGGTTGCCTAGGATTTCTTTTGTAAATTTGTCATCGATTACATTAGCCCCTATTAAAATGAAACTATTCTACCTTATCATTTGTACTTGTTTTCTTTTTTCTTCATGTTCTCGCAAATGGAAACAACCTACGAATTGCTCATTTACGCTCAACTACAGTGATGACAGTGGTTCAACAAAAAATGAAATTACCTCATCTGTGTATTATACAGAGTCTATTCAATTTACTGGCATACGAGAGCAAGCCGGAGATGTTAGTTTATCTAAAACTATAGACAAGCAAATCAACGGAAACAATGATGAGCTGGTTGATTTTGACCTGCCACAAGGAACATACACATCATTGGATGCCCACCTAAAACTGTCGAGAAACTCCAGTTCGGCGCACACGATGAGAGTTAATGGCAAGCATATCTTTTCTGACGGTAGCTTTAGCAACTTTCAAATCGAATTAAATTCGGACATCGTGATAAGTGGTCCAAGTTTTGACACCGATGGGACAAATTCTGTTATTTTGAACAAAAAAGTTGACAGGAATGCACAAATTGAATTTGACCTCAATTCCTTACTGGACGGGGCTCCCGAGGCATATTGGGTTGCCGCTTCTTCCGGGTCTGGTATGATAGTAGTAGAAAGTAGTTCAAATGCTTCTTTGTACCTTTACATCATTACTAACATCTCTGATTACTTGGAGGTGAGATTTTTATAAAGTTTGAAGTTAGTTGTAAATAGTGATTCCCATCTCATTAAGCAATGTGTTCGCGGAAACAAGAGGGCACAATACGAGCTATATGAGCGCTATCAGATTCAAATGTTTAAGGTTTGCCTAGGGTATTCTGTAGACAGGGAGATGGCTCGAGACATGCTGCAAGAAGGGTTTATCCGCGTATTCAATAATATTGGTAGCTATAAGAAAAAGGGCAGTTTTGACGGCTGGGTAAGGCGTGTCTTTGTAAACAGCTGCTTGAATTATATCAGGCGCAATAAGGTTGGCAGCTATGTGTATCTGGAAAGGGATGATGTCATTGAGCCACATCTGGAACATAGTTTTAACGACGCCTTGGGTAGTTTAGATATAAATGATTTTGAGATTATAATTGCTAAACTTCCTCTTGGGTATAGAACGATTCTGAATCTCTTTTTTGTTGAAGGCTTTACACACGAGGAAATAGCGAAAAATCTTGAGATCTCGGTTGGAACATCGAAATCCCAGCTATCTAAAGCAAAACGTAAATTGAAAACAAATATTAACGAATATTTTGATCAGGAATCGCTGATAGCCTATGCAAAATAATGAGTTGAAAAATTGGTACAAGTCGTCATTCGAGTCGATCAAGGGCAAGCCCGCCCCTGACGTTTGGCATGCGATAGAATCCGAAATTCCGGATGGCCAAAATAATTTGTTGCGTCAGTTTCTTTTTGTTTTAGTACCTGCGTTTATGATTGGTGGAGTTTGGTTTGCATGGCCTTCTGTTTCGCAAGACTACATGCCGCGCGTTTCGGCCTTTAAGTCTATTCCGCACTTATCAGAGCTGATTGATTATAAACAATCCTATTCGCCCAAACTGACTCGGTCATCTTATGTGCCGCTTGTTGAAAAAGAAGATGATGAGGGTGTTGAAAACTCCATCCCCAATTTGACGGGTCGCATTGAGACTTTTGGCAGCGTGAAAGCGCGTGTTAACGCTCCTGATCTTGAGCTTCCGCAAAGCGGCGAGAAAAGCAACTTGACTTCCAAGAATCTCAATTTGAATCCCGCCTTCATATTTAAGCCCGTAGCAATAGAAACACGTGGGGCTGTTTCTGTCGTGGAACCCTCGAAGCCTGAGGGTGCTCCTTTTACACACGCATCGAATTATATCGGTGCAGCATTTCGTTTGTCTAGTGTTAACATTTTGAACCATTCTTTCCAAAAAGCTGCAAATTCCGAGACACTTAATGTCAACGAGATCTATGTGAAGCCATCATATTCAATACTTTTAGGCAGACAGCTCAGGAAATCGATGTATCTGGAGCTCTCTGCATCTAAAGTTGATGTGGGACAAGCTATCTCAAGTTATGATGAGGGATTATTTACAACCAGCAAAGAATCTCTTAGCTATTTTGGAGTTGGAGCTGGAGTGGTCAAATATAAATCGAGTGATTCCAAACTTAGGCCTTACTATGGTGTAAATGTAGAGGGTCGGTTTCTACTAAAATCAAATCTGGCAAATCAAACAAACGAATTTTCTAAACTGGATTTTGCATTTGGTGCGAAGGGAGGGCTAAGCTATTGCGTAAACCATTACACGCTTGGGGCGGGTCTGGTTTCTAGTGTTAGCATAGGAAATTCTACCACTAGTGAGTTTGAATCAGCAAGAAATCTAGCTGCCGGGCTAGAGATTATGGTCACCCGTTCTTTCTAATTGCCTGCACTTATTTCTAAATTACTAAGCGAGCTAATTGGCTTACTTGCTGTGGTCACTTTTAGTCGGATCAACTTGGTTTATTCCTTTGTGAATTTCAGCTTTTGGTACTCGTCGCCACAACCAACTGCAAGAAAATACATCCCTATCGGGAAACCGCTTGTATTACATCTGACCTGATTGAAGCCTTGTTCTGCAACAACTGTTTGTTGGTGAACGGTCTGCCCCACTACACTATAGATCGTCAGAGAATATTCCTTTCTTTTTTCAATTGAGCTGAACGAAATAGTAAGCTCCTCTTTCGTGGGGTTGGGGAAGACTGAAACATTAGATAAGGTTGATAGTATTTGCACAGGAACAATGTCAAAGTGTTCAGATTGATCATTAAAATCAGTCTGCTTAAGTCTATAGTAGCTGACACCACTATGCGGATACTGATCCACCGCATAATAATTATTTATATCTGAAGAGGTTCCCGCGCCGGGAATGTTTGACACCACTTCAAAGTGAACCCCGTCCAGAGAGCGCTCTATAGTGAAATAGTCATTGTTCGTTTCGCTTGCTGTAACCCAATTTAAAACCACAATGTTCTTTCCGTTTTCAATTTCCGGACTAGCGCTAAAGGAGATCAACTCAACCGGAAGGACTGTAGCGCTTGTGCTGGAAAGACTAACATTTGAGGGATTCACAGCCCCGCCGCCCCCGCCGCCAATACCATCATCTGTGGCGCTGATCTGATTTTGAAACCCGCTCGTTACATTACACAAGGGGTCCACTTCTGCATCGAAACAAAAAGAATATAAGTTGCACGTATAACAGCATACGTCCCCGTCTCCCCAGGAAGCTATCCAATCATGAGTGAACGTCCAGTCCAGTACAATTGGGGTTCCCCCAAGATTCGATCCTGCCCAATCTCCTGTCCGCGGCGCTGTAGTAGCGTAAAAAGCAGTGTTGTTGCCATTGGGCGTGAGGTTAGTCGGATTCGTCCAGCACTCTCCCAGCGTAACCTCAAAGTGCTTAAGCCATTCCCAACCCGCCGGGTTTTGAATGTATACGTTTTCACAAACTGTATACGTGTTTCCTGCCATAGCCGCTAATTCTGCGGGAGTAACTGTTGCGTCAGGCTCAACTCCATCCCAGGTCTGGTAATATCCTTGATTCAAGGGCGCGGTAACAGGAAATGGAGGGCAATTGTTAACATCGTCTAATTCTATTCCTGTTGCAAAACACTCCACCGTGATGTCATAAGAATCAATCCCGTCATTTTGTGAATCTACGACAAAGTAATAGTTCGTTATACCGGCACCAACGGTGTATTCAATATATACCTGTCCTGTGCCAAACAGTCCGAATAATATGTCCATTTGATCATGATTTACACATGCGTTTGGTGCACAGGAGCTGCCCAATGATAACACTTCCATATACGTATCGTTGGCATCAGTAACATTTGAAAATGTCAGCCTGATCGTTCCTCCTGCAGCTGCATCCGGCCATTGAACACTATAAAAGTGATCTTCTCCCGGTGTTGTTCCGACAAATCCTAAACAAGACCACCCGCTTTCTGTATCGGTGTTGCCTATTGTGGTTTCGGATGTTAATGAGCTTCCGCATGCGATAACGGTGGGATTAGAACAGTCGTCTCCAGGGCCTCCCCCTCCTCCTCCACCACCACATGATGTGTTCATTGTTACACTGCAGCTCCCACAAATTGAATTATGACCACAATTCCATCTATCAACCAAAACTCTTACCACACCATTTAACGTTGAGGTCCAGACGATTGACTCATTATTGCTAGTGCAGTTATCTGCGTCAGAAGTCGTAATTAAAATCCCCGAAGCATCTTCATACATCGTTATTCTCGTGTCTTGTGACGATCCACATGTTGTAATTGTGTACTCAGCACCTAAGCATGCCGTAAAAGTGTTGTAGTCTCCTGCA
>JAAZYJ010000331.1 GCA_014239715.1 Flavobacteriales bacterium | reverse complement strand
TTACCATTAAAGTGAAAATAAAAAATCCAACTCGCTTATAAATGAGTTGGATTTTTATGTCGGGGTGGCAGGATTCGAACCTGCGATCTCCTGCTCCCAAAGCAGGCGCCTTAACCGGGCTGGGCCACACCCCGAACAACAGTTTGCAAATGTAAAAGAAGTTTTTAATCTTACAATAACTACAGAATAAATATAAGAGCAAGGATAAAGATCAGAATGATGATCAAATATTGCCATATATCCACAAAATACGGATAAAGGTATTTGAACTTTTCTTTAAGTTTTTTCATAGTTCCACTTGAACGCTAAATTTAGCTCTTTAACCTTAATAACATAGCCTTTAGATAATTATGGACAACTTTTGGCACCATTTTAGCGTATTACACTTTACCTATGAGTCGCATTGAAAAAATATCGTTCATTAGAAGTTTCTGGACTTTTAAGGAAGTATATGAGAGACTGGAAGAATATCCTGACAAAAAATTGGACAACATTATTGCTAAAATAATCAATGAGATCAGGAAGCAGGTCGAATTCACAGCGGTTGATCATGTGTTGAACTTTCCGGTTTATCTGAACTGATTCATCCCTTCAAATCAGCTTAATATTTCGCTCTTCTGCTACGTGACTGTATTCGCAACTGTACCTTTCTTTAAAGTTATTTAACAGTACTGGAATACCATTTTACTATCAGATCTGTTCATATAATTGGCCAAATAGCGAACAAAAGCCAATTTGGTTGGTTAACTTTGTAGAAGAAAAAGAGATAAATGCAGGAAATTAAAGGCTTTTCAAAGCTTTCCAAACAAGCCAAAATGGAATGGATAGCTGACGCGTATTTCAATGGAGACCAGAGCGTTATAGATAGTTTGAAGTCATATTGGCACAGTGATGAAGCTATACAGAAGTTGCATGACGAGTTCATCGAAAATACTGTAACGAATTTTTACCTGCCGCTGGGGGTTGCGCCAAATTTTAGGATCAATGACAAAATCTATTGCGTTCCTATGGCCATTGAAGAGAGCTCTGTGGTCGCTGCAGCGGCAAAGTCGGCTACCTTCTGGAAAGAAAGAGGAGGCTTTAAAGCGACTGTAAGCAGTACAAACAAAATTGGACATGTTCACTTCATTTGGAATGGCCATGAACCAACAGCCCTATTAGATTGGTTCAACAACAACAAATCGATTTTTTTAGAAGATACGAAGCGTCTAACAACCAATATGGAGGCCAGAGGTGGAGGAATCAGCAGGGTCTCACTAGTAAATAAGACGCATCTGGAAAAAGGCTATTATCAGCTGGAAGCTCAATTCGAAACGGTTGATGCTATGGGTGCCAATTTCATTAACTCCTGTTTGGAACAGTTTTCAAAAACCCTTGAATCCGGTTTACGCTCTTCCACACTTGGAGAATCAGAAAAGGAAGTAGAGATCATCATGTGCATACTTTCTAATTATACTCCGGATTGTTTGGTAAAAGTTGAGGTAAGCTGCCCTGTTGAAGAGTTGACCGTTGAAGATAGCGTTCTGCCAATGGAGTTTGCAGAAAAGTTCATTCGAGCCATCAATATTGCCAACATAGAGCCTTACAGGGCTACCACGCACAACAAAGGTGTGATGAACGGAATTGATGCAGTCGCATTAGCTACTGGTAACGACTTCAGAGCCATTGAGGCTAGTGCGCATGCCTATGCCAGCAAGGACGGGCAGTATAAAAGTCTGACAAATGCAACTATTGATCCTGACGGCATTTTCCGGTTTTGGATCGAGGTCCCTATGGCCGTTGGAACAGTTGGTGGAATCACCAAGCTGCACCCTACGGTCAAGTTTAGCCATGGTCTTTTGGGTAATCCCAGTGCGAAGGAATTGATGATGATCATTGCATCAACCGGGCTAGCTCAAAATTTCGGAGCTGTAAGGTCTCTTGTTACAACAGGCATTCAGAAAGGTCATATGAAAATGCACTTGCTCAACATATTACATCAGCTGGAAGCTACGGATTTTGAAAAAGAAACCATCCGTAAACAATTTGAAACAAAAACAGTAAGTCATAAGGCTGTTGTAGATGCATTCTGCCAATTACGAGGCATCAAAATAGACCACGAGATTCGGAAAGAATTATGAACTTCCGTTCAAACGGCAAATTATTACTTACTGCCGAATACCTCATTTTGGACGGGGCTTTAGGCCTGGCAGTGCCAACTAAGCTTGGTCAATCACTGAAAGTGACTGATGTTGAAGGAAATCTACTCTACTGGGAAAATCTGGACGAGAACGGTACAGTGTGGTTCCATGGTGTGTTTAATATGCAAACAGCTACAATAGTAAGCAGTACCAGCAAACCAATAGCGGAAGAATTACTCCGAATATTGGCAGAAACTAAAAATCTAAATCCATTGTTTTCGCTTCAAGGAAAAGCGGTCATCTGCGAACTTGAATTCCCATTAAATTGGGGCTTGGGGAGCAGTAGTACACTAAGGATCAATCTAGCAAAATGGGCAAACGTCTCCCCTTTTGACCTTCACAGGGCTACAAGTTCAGGAAGCGGATATGATATTGCTGCAGGAATGGCTGCTTCGCCTGTTCTTTTTTCTGTTTCGAAAGGCTACAACGCAGAAGAGATCGATTATCAACCGCCCTTTACAGATCAGCTATTTTTTGTACATCTTAACAGGAAACAAAATAGCGATAAGGAAGTGGCTTCCTACTCATCGTTGAAAAGAGAATTGGATGTCAACTATTCCCGCTCAGCTATTACCGCATTGACATATCGTTTTCTGAAAGCAGATAAACTCGAGGACTTCGAATTAATAATTAAGGAGCACGAGCTATTCATGTCACTGGTGCTGCAAAGACCAACCATAAAAGAAACTCTTTTCCAGGATTACGATCTGGGCGAAATAAAGTCACTTGGGGCCTGGGGAGGTGATTTTATTCTTGCCACCGGCAATTCTGAAGATCAGGTTCGCAATTACTTTGCTGAAAAAGGCTATCAGACAGTATTGTCCTATTCAAACTTAATAGTATAATTGTCAACTGATGGAGAACACATTTAAATCGAGATCAGAACAGCGCAAGACAGGACCTTCTGTTGGCCGTATAAAATATTCCAGTCCATCCAACATTGCATTGGTCAAATACTGGGGGAAACGGCCTGTCCAACTCCCGGCTAATCCAAGCATTTCTTTCACATTAGAGCATTGCAAAACTGTCACTGAATTACAATTTGAGAGAGCATCTAACTTTTCTTTTTCAGTAAAGGTTGACGGCACAAGCAACTCCGCATTCGATTCGAAAATCGAACGATTCTTCAATCTCATACAGGACTATATGCCCTTTATAGCCAGCTACAAATTTCAGATTGAAACATCCAATACATTCCCCCATTCCAGTGGTATCGCATCTTCTGCCAGCGGCATGAGTGCGCTTGCATTATGTCTTTGTAGGTTAGAGCAACAATTAGATCCGGAAATTACTGACGCTGAACAATTACAAAAAGCCTCGTTTATTGCTAGAATAGGGTCAGGAAGTGCATGTCGCTCCGTATATGGAGGATTGGTAGCCTGGGGGCAGGCTGACTCAATCACCAACAGCTCGGACCATTATGGTGTTCAGGTAACACCAGTACATTCTGTATTCGAAGATTTTCAAGACACTATTCTTCTTGTTGATAAAGGCAAAAAAGCAATTTCAAGCTCCAAGGGCCATGAGCTGATGAACAACCATCCCTACGCAAGCGCTAGGTTCGAACAGGCCAACGCGAACATTTACAATCTAATGGATGTTATTAAGACCGGAGACCTTGCCAGATTCATTCAAATTGTTGAAAGTGAGGCCCTTTCATTACATGCAATGATGATGACATCCAGTCCAGGTTTTATGTTGTTTAAACCAAACACTGTTGAAATTATCCAGCGAGTGCGCAATATTAGAGAGAGTACCGGGTTAAATTTGTGTGTAACTTTAGATGCGGGAGCGAATGTTCATTTACTGTATCCAAAGAATGAAAAAGAAAAAGTTATGGGCCTTATTAAGAGCGAACTAGTTGGATTTTGTGAGAATGGGCAGTATATTTGTGATGAAGTAGGTCGTGGTCCCAAAGTGTTAAACGAAGACTATGCTTAAAGAATCGTTTTTTTATGGAAAAGTTCTCCTCTTCGGAGAATATGGAATCATTCAGGATTCGATGGGTCTGTCTATTCCTTATGACAGCTATCAGGGTAGTTTGATTTTCCATTCAGACGATGAGAAAATGGCCAAATGGTCAAACAACGAGCTTCAAAAATTTCATTTCTATCTGGAGGAGCTTGATAATAAGGGAGATTTACCTTGCCAATTGGATCTAGATCGGTTAAAGCTAGACATTGATCAGGGAATGCTATTCGACAGTTCCATCCCTAAAGGATACGGTGTAGGAAGTTCAGGTGCTTTAGTGGCTTCAGTGTACAATAGTTATTCGATTAATGGAATTTCATCAACGGGCAATGTATCGAATGAAGAGATTCTGAGCTTGAAGAATATTTTTGGTGAAATGGAGTCGTATTTCCATGGTAAAAGTTC
>JAAZYJ010000229.1 GCA_014239715.1 Flavobacteriales bacterium | reverse complement strand
TCAAAACTACCTCTAACTCCCCCCGCACCAGATGAAACGTCAGCTTTAGCCATAAAATCATTCATCGTCCCTTTAAATTGCGCCGTACCCTTCAAAAATTCAAAAGATTCTATGTTCGACGGAACCCCCAAGTCTTTGTCTTCTGAAAAAGGTGGCTTTTTCAACCTTTTTATATCTGCTACGGTTGTGTTAATTTCAGAAAGCTCTACATCAAAATAGGTAGCAGAAACTTCCGGAAGTCCCTGGATCAGAATTTCGCCTTTAACTTTGGATGATTCTCCGAATTCCAGCTGAATATCTTCAGCCAACAAGTGGCTTACTTTTCCATTCACATTACAAGAAAACGTAAGTGAATCTTCCAAACCTTCAAAAAATGGCACGAAGTAACTTAAATCCTTCGTTCCGACAGTACTTTTTCGGAATTTGCCGGACATGTTCACTTTTTCAACAAACTGCGTAAAATCACCCACCTCATCATAATTGAACGAAAGCAGCTTTGTTATGATTTCAGACTGCGGTGTAACGATCTGCAATTCATCCAACAATATTTGCTTCTTGGAATACCTTGCACTCGTAGACATTGAAGTCAGATTAAAACCAGATCTTTCTGAGAAGGATAGTTCATCAATATCTGCCATCAGAAAGTTTTGACTATTACTGAAATTTGAAAGTTCCAAATTGATCCGGCTCAAATGCAGATGCGCATAGTCTATACCGTAGGGTTTAATTGCCTCATTCCAATCGTTAATTCTAAATTCCGAATTGACTACTTTAATTGTTTTTATATCTATTCCAAACGACGAGTTTTGCTCTTGATCCGTTGACGCAAAATAGTCCGTAACAAAATCTAAATTGTACCTATCCTGCCCCTGTGCCTTGTGCATTGAAAACAGTGCCTCATTCAGCACAATATTATTGATGTTAAGCGTCTTATTCTCTAGGTTATAATCATCGATTTCGATTAAAAGTTCCTTCGCAAAAATCAAGCTGTCCCCGTTTTGATCCTCCAGGTAGAAGTCTCTCAGCAGTAATTTGTTCACAAAGTGAATTTCTACAAAACCAACCCTTACCTGAGCATTCATCTCGCTCGACAAATAGGATGCAATGCCCTTGGCAACTTTTGTTTGCATGTAGCTTGTTTGGATTCCGTAGCTAGCAATAAAGATCAAAAGCAGCACGCACTCCAGTAGGACACTAACGAAAAGACGAGTTATTTTCCAGCGATTTTTGATACCTTTACCTTCCTAATTTTACACTTGAGCCAGAACAAAGATATAATCATTCTTGGTATTGAATCTTCGTGTGATGATACCTCTGCAGCGGTTATTAAAAACGGAGAAATTCTATCTAATAGTATTACCAGTCAGCTAATTCATGAAAAGTATGGTGGCGTTGTACCAGAGCTTGCATCAAGAGCACATCAGCAAAATATTATTCCGGTAGTTTCCTTAGCGCTGCAACAAGCAAATATTCAAACAGATCAGCTAAGTGCTATTAGTTTTACCAGGGGGCCCGGACTTTTGGGGTCCTTGTTGGTTGGGACATCTTTTGCGAAGAGCATGGCCATGTCATTGAAAATTCCATTGATTGAAGTCAATCACATGATGGCGCATGTGCTGGCTCATTTCATACAAAAACCGAATGAAAATAAAGACATGCCCAGTTTTCCGTTCATGTGCTTAACCGTTTCAGGAGGACACACACAGCTAGTTCTGGTTCATGACCACTTAAAAATGGAGGTAATTGGGGAGACGATCGATGACGCTGCCGGTGAAGCATTTGACAAATCAGCCAAAATACTTGGACTCTCCTACCCTGGCGGACCGTTAATAGACCAGTTCGCCAAGACCGGAAATCCGGATCGTTTTGAATTCTCACATCCATCTGTTCAGGGGTACAACTACAGTTTTTCCGGGCTTAAAACGCAGTTCCTCTACTTTATTCAGAAAGAGACTCAAAGAGATCGTTAATTTGTATCAAAAAATCTTCCGGACATATGTGCATCCTGGCAGCAACATATTGTTAACGTATTATTGAGTAAACTTAAAAAGGCCGC
>JAAZYJ010000200.1 GCA_014239715.1 Flavobacteriales bacterium | reverse complement strand
GGTGCTGGTGGTGAATTTATTTCTCAAACGGGTCGGGCCGGTCTATTCAATCTAACGGATGCCGGAACCGCTATACTATCGGCTCAGGATAATGGAATTGAAGTGTTTACAGTTGATGATGGTGGGTATATTGGTATTGGCGATCCAACTCCGGAAAACAAGCTTGATATTGAATTTGGTCCGGCGCTAACAACCGGTGATGCAATTGTAACGCGTTCTCACCTTCTTCATGGAAGCGGAACAGGAACTGCTAATGGTACCGCCTTACAGGGCTATGCAGAAACCAATTCTTGGACCGGCACTGTCAACCTGGTCGGGATTCACGGGCTTTCAGAAGATATTGCAACAACCGGAACACATGTGGCAAATATGATGGGTGTAAAAGGAGAGGCGATCGGAACAACCTTAGGCACCACGAATGCTTATGGTGGATACTTTACCGCAACAGGCGCGGATAACAATTATGCTCTTTTTACAGACGCAGGTGGAGTTCGCTTGACGGATCTGGCAGGAACAGGAGACAGGATGGTAATTGCCAATTCAAATGGAGACCTGTCCACTCAGGCCATACCCGCCGGTACGGACGACCAGAACCTTGGCCCTGCTACTTTGACCGGTACAACTTTGAACATTGCAATCGAAAACGGCGCTTCAACTTCTATTGATCTGGCCGGTTTGCAGGATGGGGTGACGGATGCCGATGCAGATCCAACAAATGAAATACAGGATATTAGCTTAGTTGGAACGAACTTATCTATAAGCTCTGGGGCTACAGTGGACCTGTCCTCTTTGAGCGATGATGGAGACTGGACCGGAGCAGGAACGGGAACAATGTATGCAACCAACACTTCGGATAACGTCACGATCGGAACTAATACAAATTTTGGATCTAAATTATTCATTGTTGGCGACGGTACGCAACGAGCAATGAGAGTCCAGACACCAATTGGGTTTACAAAATTTCTAATTGATGGTAATGGTGGCGTAGCTATTGGTTCAGGTGTCGTAGTTCCTCCTGCAGATGGCTTGGTGGTGAATGGCGACGTCGGAGTTGGGACAACAGCACCTTCAGCCAAATTAGAAGTTAGTGGAGATCTATTACTCCAAAACGGAACGAACATTGATGAATTCTCTACCGATGGTTTGTTAGCCGGCAATAGTGATGATGCAGTACCCACCGAAAAAGCAGTTAAAACGTATGTAGATGCCCAGACTGGTGATAATGATTGGCAAGTTGGTACAGGCGTGATCCATAATTTGTCTGACAACATTGGGATCGGAGATTCCAACCCATTTCAACAAGTTGAAATAAATGGAGGAGCAAGTACCTGGAGTTTGACAGGTAATGCAGCAGACGTAGACAATCTATATTTAGAAGATTTTTCAGAAACAGAAGGATTAAATGCTATCGGTGGATCCATTTCATTTTCTGGAGCAGGGAATGGTGGAGGAAACGTGGCTAGAAGACATGCAGCAATAGCAGGTATTCAAACTAGCGCAACAGAAAATGACCATGTAGGGTTGGCCTTTTTCACACACAATTCTACTGTAAGTACCGGTGACATGCAAGAGTCTATGAGACTTACGCACGATGGAAATCTTGAAGTAAATTCTGGTTTCTTAAACGTTGGAGGCACAGCAACGAGCACCACCCGTACAGGCATATTTGAATTTGACTCGGATGATCTTAATTCAAACGGTATTCCGGGTTGGCAGGTGAATGACAATACAGAAACTTCAGCTTCCTTTGGCACAATACTTTTTCCCCCAGGTGTCACGAGTATTTCGATCTACAAAGTAGAATACGACGTGCAAGCCTATCACGAAGATAATTCAGAACAACAATCGCTTCAATTGAACATAGGAGGCTCTGATTATGCGTCGACCAGAGTTGATGGTTTTAGCAGTGCTGGTGGGAGTGGATTCATTGCTGTATATTCTAATGAAGTTCGAGAGAGTGTTAGCATTAATCCGTTCAATGGTGCATCTGTCAAGATCAAAGCTTATGATGAAGGGTGCTGTTTGTCAGACTATTTTGAAATCCAAAGTGTGCGCGTAAGACTTCATTATACATATACAATAGGGGCCCAGGATGGAGATATTGTTGCAGGGGGAAGACTGTATGCCAATTCGACCAAGTCAGTGGGAGATGTGGCAGAATATTTCCCGGTGACCGAGAAAGTCGAAATAGGCCATATCATATCCAGTGTACCTAACAAATCCAACACTTACGAGTTGGCACATGAATCGTATTGTAATCAACTTGTTGGCGTCATTTCCAAAGAACCTTCAGTTGTATTGAACGATCCAAGCGAAGGCCCCCCTGTAGGATTGACAGGGCGTGTTATTGTCAAACTAGTTGATTCGGAAAGACTTGTAGTTTCCGGGGATTTCATCACCAGCTCTAACCAAAAAGGGCTTGGACAGTTGGCGACAAAAGAAGGTCCGGTAATTGGCTATGCTGTCAGGAATCAGAACATTGATGATGATTTTGTAGAAATATTACTCCAACCAGGCAGGTTCTACAAACCAAAAAAATACAATACTCTCAAAGGAGACGAAATGAAAGCGAATTCGTCTGACGAATATGAAAAACTAGATCAACGCATTAAGGAGCTCGAGCAACTGTTACATCAGCAGGCGAACAAAGATCAAAGACCGTAAGTTATCGTCAGATCATTTTCTGTCTTTTAATAAGGTACTGCAGCAGAATGTTGTCGTACCCGGTCTGTATGTCGCAATCCACAAAATCGATCATGTATTGGCCACATTTGAGCTTTAAATCCCGCTTTTTTGAATCAGCCAATTGTCTGAACTTATCTTTGTATTGATTCGGATTAAGCTTAATGGTCTCCCCTGTTTCCATATCTACAAAAGTGTATGGACGGTTATCAAATTCTAAATTGATCTCTTTTTCTTCGTCACGCACATGAAACACAATCACTTCATGTTTCGCGTGCCGCAAATGTTGCAAAGCTGAAAAAACATCCTCTGCATTTTCGCTTGTTAGCATATCACTAAAAATGCAAACCAGACTTCTTCTTGCAATATTCTCAGCAATCGTATGCAGATTTTCAGCCACTGAAGTCGCTTTTTGTTGTGCCGGCTCAAAATCAAACAACACCTTTTCCAGCTCTGAGTATATAAATCTATGGTGTGAAAGACTGCTTTTTGCAGGTGTATGCAATTCAAGCTTGTCCGAAAAAAAACTCAACCCAACTGCGTCTCGTTGTCTACGAAATAAATAAGTCAGCGCCGCCGCAGCATGAGCCGAAAAGTTGATCTTATTCCATTCATCCTTACTGGGAAAGTACATTGAGCTGGAGGCATCGATCACCAGCTGACATCGGAGATTTGTCTCTTCTTCGTAGCGTTTTACAAATAATTTATCCGTACGAGCATAAAGCTTCCAGTCAATATGCTTCGTTGATTCTCCCTTGTTGTACAGTCGGTGCTCAGCAAATTCAACAGAAAACCCGTGGAACGGACTTTTATGCATCCCTGTAATAAATCCTTCTACAGCCTGTTTGGCCAAAAATTCAAACCCTCCTAAAGATCTTATCTTTTGTCTGTCTATTGTTCTTTGCACGCGCTAAATGTAACGAATTGATATGTTGAAAAGTATTTTAGCCTTTTAATGTTATATACTAAATTCAAAAAACATTTAGTATTAATGAGTTTTCTAAATTTAAGGTGTGGAAAATAATAAGCCCTTTGTCTCCAACCTGGACGAATCACCAAGGATGTTCAAAAATAATTTTTTGGATTACTTCTCCCGAGTGCACTTCTCCGTAGTATTGATCATCTATCTTCCAATCATAGCAGGGATGATATATTTGGCATTGATTAGCTACGGGATCTATTGGGTTACATTTCTATCCATATTCATCGGCGGAGGTATATTCTGGACCCTATTTGAGTATTTTTTGCATCGATATTTCTTTCATCTGGACCTAAAGGGAAAAATAGGAGAACGTGTCCATTTTATTGTTCACGGCGTTCATCACAACCACCCAAACGACTCAAAAAGATTGGTAATGCCTCCGGGTGCAAGCCTGGCTCTTGCCCTGGTGCTTTTCGGGGTATTTTGTGTTTGTTTTGGATTCCACATGGATCTGGTGTTCTCATTTACTTCAGGGTTCACACTTGGTTATGTTACCTACGATATGATACATTTTGCTACCCATCATTCCAATTATAAAGGCAAATGGTTCTTGAAGATAAAGACCAATCATATGATGCATCATTATAAAGATCACTCCCTTGGTTTCGGACTGAGCAACATCTTCTGGGATCGTGTATTTGGGACTCTACACAATATTTCTCAGGACTCAGGGCAACAAAACAAATAATTCTGCGTAGTTACTATTAGCTTTCTGTTAATCCACGTAAGATCACCTTAGTTTTTCACTCCCACAGGTTACAGTAACATTTTGTTTCTGAACATCTTAACTCGTTAAAACATTTTTGTTTATTTAACGTGTTACTTTTTTATTGATTTATGTTATAGAAGTAAATCAGTAGAAAGGAGTGTAATGTTAACCATAAATTCTTCTGAATACATGTACACACAAGGTAGGTATCACAAAACAAAAGATCAGCTATTGGAAGAAAATTCCTATGTGGAAGCTTCTAAGAAAGATCCGGCAAAGTTCGAATATTTATATAACAAGTACCACGAACAGATTTTCAGATACGCCTGGCAACGCATGGATGATAAGGATTTAGCCTTTGATGTTACTTCACAAGTATTCATGAAAGCTCTTTCAAATATTCATAAATATCAATTTAGAGGAGTTCCCTTCGCTTCCTGGCTGTACAGAATTGCCAAGAGCGAGGTATACCAAACCTTTAAAGAAAGTAATGCCAAAAGAACGGTTAACATAGAAACTTCTCACGTCTATGAAATCATGGAGGAATTAGACGAAGAATGTAACGAAGAGCTCAAACAGGAGCTGATTCAGCGAATTGCAGAATTGCCCGCGAATGACCTTCAGCTCATCGAACTGAGATTTTTTGAAAAACACTCTTATCGCGAGATCGGGGAAATAATGGACCTGACTGAAAATAACGCCAAAGTCAGGGCATACCGCGTTCTCAGAAAACTTCAAAAACAATTCCGTAGGGAATAAACGTCATGGAAGAAAGAAAGATTAACATAGACAGAGAGCCTTTAACATCCGCAGAAATAACAGCCAAAAGAAATTTTGACTCAGTACTTACTGGCTCCCAACCATTCACAAAACCACCATTTTACAAATCGACCTGGTTCAATACTGGTATTGCAGTTTTTGTAGTTGCTGTCACAACCACAGTCGCTTCAATTTTGATCAACAGTAATGAAGACGATGAAAACATGGTTGTCGCATCTAAAACAACTCAATCTGCCCCAGATGACGAGTTTGACTACGAAGATGATACACCATGTGTCCAACCACCGATTAAAGAAATGGACCTGGAATATTCCAGCTATTTCATTAATGCAGAACAAGGCGGCTCATTCGTCCACACAACCGGCTCAGAAATATCAATTCCTCCGTTTGCCTTTGAAGGCAAAGACGGGAACGAATTGACTGGTGAAGTTGAGATCAGATACCGAGAGTTTCATGACCAACTTGACATCTTTTTTAGTGGAATCCCAATGACCTATGACTCTGCAGGGGTCGCTTACAACTTTGAATCAGCTGGAATGCTGGATATTCAAGGCTTTCAGAATGATCAACCTATAAAAATCCAATCGGATAAAGAGATAGAGATCAATATGAGCTCCAATAATTCAAGTCCAACCTTCAACATCTATTATCTGGATCAGGAAATTGGTCGATGGAACTATGAGGGCAAAGACGACATTGTCACAGATCAACCTGAGGACCAGCTCGCTCAGCTTTCTCCTGAAGAAATATTGGAGTTGCCGGAGATTGTTGACTGCGGCAACAGAGTTATTGAGCTAACGGAACAGAAAGAAGAAGCATCAAAATCACTTCAGAAAGCAATTGAGAAAACAGTTGATGCAAAAAGCAATAAGCCACTGAAACCCAGAGAAGTAAACAAAGAAAGATACAGCTTTGACCTGGCGGTTGACCCCAATGACTTCCCCGAGCTAAGTAGCTACAAAGACGTAGTTTTCGAGGTAGCTGAATCAGAAAAATCTTTTACCCCACAGGTGTTCGATGTAGAGTGGACAAATGCCACGATCAGCAAAAAAGATGAAAGTAAAGCGTATAGCATTACCTTATCAAAAGGAAAACAAGTGAAAACGTACGAAGTATTTCCGGCATTGAAAGGTGAAGACTACCAATCAGCCCTATTGAAATTCGAAGAAAAGTTCGAAACCTACCAAAAGGAACTGGATAAAAGACTGGAATTCGAAGCTGAAAGAGAAGCTGAATTTCAGGAAAAAATGAAGGCCTTGCAAGATGCTAAAAATCTTCAGAAAAAGCTATTGGTCCAATACAGGTTGAGTGTGGAAGCGATGAACAGCAATGGCAAATCAGAACAAAAGCTTAGCGTCAGAACAAAGGTTAGCAGAGTATTCTCTATTATGTCCTTCGGCATTTACAATGCTGACAAGACCATAGCAGCAAAACCAAACGGGCAAAAAACAGTGGCTTCATTTACTGATCAGCTAGGCAATCCGTTGCTACTTGAAAATGCGCAGCTGATCGAAATGAAAACAAATGCTGTTTACCGTTACTCAAGCACGGAATTTGAAAAACTAAGGTGGAACCCCGAGAAGGACAATCTTTTACTGGCATTGTCGACTTCTGGTGACCTGGGATTCTTCGACGCAGATTATATGCGTTCAATACCGCCGAAAACCAAGGAGCATACATTTAAGGTGAAGCTATTTGATGCTAGCCTTATGTCACGTCAGGAGCTAAGAAACAAACTCGGCTATTGATTGAGCATGGCGAAGGTTCTATGCATAACTATTGCATTTCTGCTAAGCATAGCAACGATGGGACAGCGAACCGGCACCATCACAATTAAGAAGAACCAGACAAGCGAGATTTCAGAACCTTCAGATCAGTCAGACTTCGAGAGTGAATTGGAACACATGAATGGCTTGTATTGTTCGGGAAAAATCGTTGAGAATGCCCGTCCGCAAAAAAGGCTGTTCAACAGAATGACCAGATATTATTTTTACTTTATCAACGATCAGGAGGTCTGTTTTTTTCGATCAAGGAGAAAACCAAAGTTTCATTTCAAAAACATTCATACACTTCCAATGGACCATATTGAAGAAATAGGAAAATACGAGCTGTACAAGGGAGAGCTGTACATGGAAATGAAATCGCTATATTCAAACGAGATCTATAGATACAACGGACAGGCAAATTCAACGCAAATATGGTTAGGTGTCAGGGCCGCCTATAGCAAAAAAATGAAACTTGACGTATATTTGACCAAATGCACTGAATGAAATTAGTATTACTTGTTGGCTTAACATTTTTATTGATGCCATTCTATTCCCAAGTCACCGGAACGGTAAAAATCCAAAAAGAACGAAGTGATCTAAAACCCGTAGTCTACTTCGCAGGGCTTGATGGTGGATCGTTGAAACTTCGGGATTTTTTGCTCGACAAATGCCTTGAACCAACCCTCGGCGTAATTAATAAATTCGAGGTCATCGTTGAAGACAGCAAAGGGAACTGGAAGCTTGTGAAAAATGAAACAGGTTGTTTTACTGGTGCTAATTACGACATATTGAAAAAACTGAGTACCGGGTCTCAGATTGAATTTATTAATATTTTGGGGTATAATGAAGAAGGTGATGACATCATCTTCCCTGGAATGAAATTTGTAATAAGAAAATAATTATGAAGACGATCATATCAATTTGCATGAGTCTGATCTGGGTATCAGCAATAGCTCAGTCAGAAGAATCGAATAAATTGGAATATGCTTTTAATGGGGTCTGGAATGCCGGTGATGTGAAAATTGACTCAACCGTATCATGCCTTGAGGTCAAAAACGGGACCATTGCCTCTTTCAAAATGATATTAATGATCGACAATGGCGCTAAGGTGATGCAATTCCAAGAAGCTGGAAAATGCTTTAGTAAGAAAGCATTGGAAACATTAAGAAATTCACCTGCTGGTACACGTGTCATGTTCAGTGAGGTGATGCAAGTAACGGGAAACGGCGGAAGGCAGTCAATTGAGGGGAAAAACTTTACTGTTGTGAAATGATGAAACTTTTTATTCTAACGCTTTTTAGCTTTTTCATTTTAGCTGAACTAACAGCGCAATCCGGCAACAAAAAAAACGGAACCATAACCGTTCAAAAAGAAAAGCAGACTTCGTC
>JAAZYJ010000432.1 GCA_014239715.1 Flavobacteriales bacterium | reverse complement strand
GGCGCAGAAGGGTTTTGCATTTGCCCCGGATACCTATTTGCAAAATGAGCTTGAGGCATCCTTTATCTATGAAGATACTCCTGATCAGCTAACGGCTACTATTGATGTGAAGAGAGATATGGAGGCTGAGTCTCCTATGGACCGACTGATCTGCGGAGATGTAGGTTTTGGTAAAACCGAAATCGCCATGCGGGCGGCTTTCAAGGCAGTTGCCGACAGTAAGCAGGTTGCCATACTTGCACCAACAACGATCTTGACATTCCAGCATTTCAGGAACTTCACGGAACGATTCAAAGACCTTCCATGCACGATAGCCTACGTCAATCGTTTCAAGTCAGGAGCAAAGAACAAGGAAACACTAAAGAATTTGCAGGAAGGCAAAATAGATGTCATTATTGGAACACACAGATTAGCGGGCAAAGATGTGGCATTCAAAGATCTCGGGCTATTGATCATTGACGAAGAGCAGAAATTTGGTGTTTCGGTTAAAGACAAATTGAAAACATTCAAAGCCAATGTCGATACCTTAACGTTAACGGCTACACCAATACCCAGGACGCTTCAATTTTCATTAATGGGTGCCAGAGACATGTCTGTCATCAATACTGCTCCACCTAATCGTTATCCAGTGCAAACCGAGCTCAGAACCTTTTCTGAAGAGCTGATCCGGGACGCCATTGCTTATGAAGTGCAGCGGGGTGGTCAGGTGTTTTTTGTACACAATCGTGTTCAGAATATTCAGGAGGTTGCCGGAATGATATCGCGATTATGTCCTGATATTCGAGTGGCCATTGGTCATGGAAAAATGGAAGGACAACGACTGGAGGCAATTATGCTCGACTTTATGGCCGGGATGTATGATGTACTTGTTGCTACTACGATCATAGAATCAGGAATTGATGTCCCTAACGCAAACACCATTATCATCAACAATGCGAATCATTTTGGATTGTCTGATCTGCACCAGCTTAGAGGTAGAGTGGGCAGGTCAAATAAGAAAGCGTTTTGTTATCTGTTTACACCACCGCCTCAGCATTTGACCAACGAAGCGAGAAAACGACTGCACGCCATAGAGCAGTTTTCGGAGCTGGGTTCCGGGTTCAATATTTCTATGAGAGACTTGGACATCAGGGGTGCGGGGAATCTGCTCGGGGGAGAGCAAAGTGGATTCATTTCAGACATAGGGTTTGATATGTACCAGAAAATACTGGACGAGGCAATTCAGGAATTGAAGGAAACCGAGTTCAAGGAGCTATTCAAGAAAGAGGTAGCCGAAGGTAAATTTGTAAAAGACTGTCAGGTTGAAACCGACATGGAGCTGGTGATCCCCGATGATTATGTGAACAACATTACCGAAAGGCTTAGCTTATATAGGCAACTGGATGGGGTCAATAATGAAGACGGTCTGATGACATTTCAAAGTCAGCTGTTGGATCGCTTTGGAGAGGTTCCTGATGAGACTTTGGCTTTGATCGATACGGTCAGATTGCGTTGGCTGGCAAGAGATATTGGATTCGAAAAAGTGATATTAAAACAGGATGTTTTGATCGGCACTTTCGTGTCAGATTCGGAGAGTCCATACTATCAATCTGCCAAATTCACCAGAGTGCTGAATTTCATTCAACAGCATTCAAAGGCAGCGAACATGGCGGAGAAAAATGGGAAATTAAGGCTTCGGTTTGATCGGGTTACATCTGTATCTGAAGCGATAGACAAGTTCAATTCAATTCTATTTAACAATGCCGTTTGAACCTATTAAAGAGCCCTTCTACAAATACTATATAGGCCTGGTCAAAGAAAAAAGCCTGATCGAGGCAATGGAAAACTCAGCCAATGAACAAGCAGAGTTTTTTAACAAGATCCCGGTTTCAAAAGCTGACTACAGGTATGCCGAAGACAAGTGGAGCATTAAGGAGCTGCTTCAACACCTGATCGACACTGAAAGGATCTTTGTATATCGAGCACTTACTTTCCTGAGACAATCAAATGCCGTACTTCCGGGTTATGATCATGAAGCATATGTAAACGAGCTCAGATTGGATCACGTGACCTTTGAAGAGCTGATCGAAGAATTCAGTGACGTAAGAAGAAGCACGAGGTCCTTTTACAGAAACATATCGCCTACTGAGCTGGACAGAATCGGAACGGCAAACGGGAATGAAATGTCTGTTGAAGCTATCGGAAGAATAATTGTGGGTCATGCGCGCCATCACATGGGTATTATAGAGTCC